>CASFRI010000033.1 GCA_949297055.1 uncultured bacterium
ATTTAATAGTTTTTTATTTAATGATTTTATCTATAAAAGTCTTTGTTTTTAAATGAAGCAACAATAGTGGAAAGATCATCGATTGGTAAATTTAAACATTTTCGAATCGTATGCGTTTTTCCCACTTGTCTTAATCCGTTAATAAGCAATGCTTTGTGAATATTATTTTTCTCTCTTTCGCCACTATTAAGAATAAAATCTTCGATTGTTTTCTCAATTTTTCTAGTCAATTCCACGACTAAAATACAGAATATTTCAGCATCTCAATCAAGAATTTTCGGGAAAAAAATAACGAAAATTCCAGAATTTTAAGGAAAATTATCCTGAAAATTCTTAATTACATTAGATGAAAATTGTTGGTTATTCATTAATGAATAAGTAGTGATTTATATTTATTGTTTATCTTTGCGTTTAATTTTTCTAAAACTTGTTTCTTAGTTTCTTTATTTAAATCGCAAAAAATCTTTCTTGTTATATTCGCTATTATTAATTTTGCTGCTAAGAGGCAATATTAAAAATAAAGTTTGGGCTAATTTTTGATTCTGTTGAACTATTTTTGATATTTGTTTTTGGAGAAGTTGAAAATTGGCTTCTTCACTATACTTCTCTAATTTTGTTTTGGAATCAAGTCTTTCTTTATTTACAATCACACTAATTCCATTCATTAATTTGATTGCAATAATTAATTTCTTTTTATAAATCAACAAATGTGATAATTTATTTTTAAATAAATTTAAATTTATTTTAGGAGAATAAAATGAAAGAATCACCTGTCACAATCAAAGAAATTGTAGAAGAAATTGATAGCAAAACGATTTTGTTGCCCGCTATGCAAAGGCAGTTTGTTTGGTCCGAAGATAAGATTATTAACTTATTTGATTCTATTATGAAGGAATACCCTTTTGGGGAATTTATTTTATGGCATATTGAAAATAAGGATAAAATTAAAAAATACCAATTTTATGAATTTGTCAAAGAATATTCTAAAAGAGATAATACTAAACATAAACGCGCAGGTTCGATAGGCAAAGATTCAATTTATGTTGTGTTAGATGGCCAACAAAGATTAACTTCGCTTTATATTGCGATTAAAGGAAGTTATGAAACCATTAAAAAAGGAAAACACAAAAACAAAAATGAAAATTGGAAAAGAAAAAATTTATACATAATTCCTAGCACACCCATCGAAGAGAGAGATGACGATAATGAGATTTCATGGAAATTTTGTTTTCTAGATGAAGAAACCGTTGAGGATAAAAATTCTATTGCTAAAAATGATTGGGAAAAATATTACCCTGTGTCGGATTTTTATAATATGTCTAAAGAAGAATTGAGAGAAAAATTTGACGTTGGACAAATAAGAAAAAATAATAAATATTTAAATGTTTTAGATAATTTACGTGTGAAGCTTAACGAGGCAGAAATAATTAAATATGATTCTATTGGAGATAGAAACATTAGTGATATCTTAGAAATCTTTACAAGGATTAATAATGGCGGAACGAAGCTTGAACCAATTGAATTGCTTTTCTCATACGTTATTACATCGTGGGATGAAGGCAAAGACAAAATTACTCATTTTATTGAAGAAATCAACAGGGAAGAAATCATTAAGTTAAAGGAAGATTTTGTTATTAAAGCATGTTTATATTTATTAAACAAACCCGCAAGTGCAAAACTAGATTCGTTAACTACAGATACAATTGATGAAATTAAAAATAATTGGAGTAAAATAACAGAAGCAATTCGCAATACAATAAAATTCCTAAAAGATCATCTTTACGTAAACGAGGCAATTCGTTCGTATAATGCTTTACTTCCAATCATTTATTATTACTTCTACAACGGTAATAAAGTAAAAGATAAAGTGGAAAAAGAGTTATATTTATTCTTTGCTATTTCGCAATTGTTTTCGTTGTTTGGGGCAAACACCACTAATGTATTAGAAACTGTAAGAAAGCACATGTGCAAAAATGAGCAACTAGGAAATCTTAAAGTCGATTTTAAGATAAGCGATTTGTACGACATAACATTAGGTGCAAGAATAAACGTATTTAAAATTACCCGCGAGCAAATAAAAAGCCTAGTTGATAAAACTTCATATGGAGATAGAAAATTGTGTGCTTTACTAGCGTTTTTACAACCAAATATAAAATTAAACGCTAACGAGTTCGATGTTGATCATGTAATTTCAAAAAAACAAATTAGCAAAATATGTAGATACAATTCTGACTCAAAAGCAAGAGCTGACCAAATCAAAAATAAAATATCTAATTTACAATTACTTCAATATCAAGAAAACAGAGGGGATAAAAACGACGCCAATCTATATCACTGGGTAGTTGAATTAGGTAATAAAATTCCGTTTGATCCATATGAAAACGATCATGATCCTGAGCTTTATGAAATTGAGAATATTGATCAGTTTGAAAACTTCTTTACCAAAAGGCGTGATTTAATTATTAATTATTTATGTGAGAAACTAAATGTTAAAGAATAATTGGATATTTTGAGTTAAATTCTTCTATTACCAATCTTATACACACTAGAGCCACTCCACTGGACTCTTTCACCATTGACCTTATAAAGTTTATTACCGGAATATTCAATTCTCGCATTCCCTACTTTATAGATACGAGCGCCACTATAATGAACTCTTAAATCACCGATGCGGTCTAACTTATTACCGCTCCAACGAGGTCTACCGCCAAAATAAGCTACTAAAATTTCTTCATCTGACATCATCATAATTTTTGATATCCTCCTTCAATTAAAGTAATTAAAGGATTCACTAATCTAATGTCTAATCAAGAAACGTTTCGTTGCTAAGGCTTATAATACTTTTGATTTTTGCTAGTTTTTGCTTCCGGGTTCGTAAGTTTAATTAAACCAAGTTCAAGCGCAGGATTTAAATAATGACGCATGAACGTTAGGCGCGATTTTAACCCTAAATCTTTCATAAGTTCTTTCGCTGATTTAGGATACGTTTTAATTACTTTGAGTAAATCTCTAATTTGATCGCTTAAATGTTCAACGTAGCTTTTAACGTCTTTTAATAAATCTTTAATCGCTTCATCAATGCACCTTAACATGAAGATAATAAATGCATTACAATTACCGTTTTTTGTCGAAAACATAATCGCATGATAATATTCGTCTTGACGTTCTTTTATAACGCTTTCGATCGGAATAAGTGAAAAAGTCTTTTTCCAGTGCGTTAATAAAGCACTTTGCCAAAATCTTCCCATCCTTCCATTCCCATCCATAAAAGGATGAATAAATTCAAATTCATAATAAAAAACGGAAGATTTGATAAGGATGTGCGTCTTAGAGTTATTGAGCCACTCAAATAATTCATATAATTTTTCCTTAGCGATATGATGAGGCGGAGCCATATGAACGACATCCCCTAATTCGTTATAAACCCCAACTTCTTTATTTCTTAATTTACCTGCATCTTCCACTAAGGAATGCATCATTATTTCGTGTATTTTTAATAATGAATCTAATTCATAAGGATCAATTTGATCTAGGAGTTCATATGCCTTCATAGCATTTTTAACTTCGGTGATGTCTTTTTTATTACCTATTACTTCTAATCCATTAATAACATCTCTTACTTCGTCAACATTTAACTGATTATTTTCAATCGCTAAGGAAGCACAGATGGATTTGATGTTACTTACTTTACGTAGTTCAGGCACACGCTTAAAATTATCGAAATACTTTAAAGTACCTAGTCTTTCCATAATGCTAGAAATGAGCGCAATCATTTCGTCATTTATATCAAATGGTGGCGTATACAAAGATAAATTACCTCCTAGATAAAAACATTATATAGAAAAAGAATTATCTTGTATATTATCTTGTATGTTTTCTTGTATGTTTTGTCGTTAATTAAATTAAGTAATTTAAAATCGTTAATTAACAACTTTTTAATTACGATTGAAATTAAATTTATTTTTGTTTAAAAATAGCGATGAAACCGGAAGTGCACTTCCATTTTCACCGGAAAAATCATTGTAGTGGCTTTAAGAACAGGCCAAGAATTAAATAAAGAAAATATCGCGAGCGCGATTGGTATTAGTGTTAAAACCGTTGATAATTGGCTTGATATCTTAGAAAAACCTGGTCTTATCATCGATAGCGCTTCAAAAATCACACCTATTAATGAAAAGGCTTATATTTATCCTATCCACCTCTTAGGAGCGTAGCCCCCTATCTCCACTACTGAATAAACTTATCAATTTTATTTCTAATAAACTTTTTATATTTATCTTTAATGTCTTCATCTAATGGTGAATGATCGATAATCTTAAACCATTTAGAAGCATCATCAATCATTCTTTCGATTAATAACTTAGATTGAGCTTTATTAATATTCATATATTCACCAAAATGGATGAAATCATTTTTCGTAAGATTTTGTCTTTTTCCATTTAATGATAACGCCATTTCTTTTTGATTAATAATAAATTCAGAAGGTACTAGATCGTAGCTTGGGGCAAGTTTATAACCTTGGCCTTGATTAATTAAAGAAAAATTCTTTAAATGCATATCTGTATTACCTGTCAAATAAGAAAATAAAACGATATTAAAAAACTTTATTGAATCGATTGTTCTTTGGGAAGAATAAGATAAAGGTAAGCGAAAGCAAAATTCATAAGAGCCATTATATTTATATTCAGTGAGTTTATTTGATAATTGACAAAAATCTTCCATCGGATATTTTTTCTTACCATTTCTATCAATTCTTTTCGTTATATAAATATATCTATCATCTTTAACCCTTATAATTGCATGAGGTACGACTTCGATGTGAGATGCTTCCGCCATTAACATTAAAGTTTGTTCTAAAAGAACAATGTGGGGGAAACGTTCATCTTCCGTTTTTATTATGTAGTTTAAACTGCCAATGATTGTAAGTCTATTATTTTTACCTGGCTTAAAAAGGTCTAAAGAGAGTTTTCTTTGAACACCTGTTATTGAGTTTCCACTTCCTAAAACTTCTTTTGCCAAATTTTCTAATTGTTCTTCTAAAGAAGAAAAATCAGGTAAATTATATGTGCCAAAAAATTTATGAATACATGTATCATGCCAATTTGATCTATTATCAGCCAGTAATTCTTTTCCACAGCAAAAACAATATTTATTCATTATTTATTTCCTCAATTGAAACGTTACCAATCACATTTTTACCGGTTTTAAGTAAGATAGACATACGATCTAAACGATTTAAGTTAAAGTAAGAACACGCTAAATCAAGCAACCATCCTTCGGGAATTAAACCATCAAAGAAAGGAAATAAATAATTGCTTCTATAAGGTTCTTGTCTTAAAGGTAAGGTTAAAGATATCGCTCTTGCGTTTTCATCTTTTAAATATTCATCAAGATAAGCAAAAGTAAAACCGTTTTCATCTTGAATAAGGGTGCCTGCCAAAAAATCATCACAATACACATTTGCACTTTTCATTTATTTTTGTCCTCACACTTAATTATTACACCTAATTCGCAGTCGAAGAGTCTTAAAACATCGTTTACTTTATCAATTCTTAGCGTTGCTTTGCCGTTTTCTAATTCATTGATGAATTTTGTTGACACTCCTGCGTAAAACGCTAAGTCTTCTTGCCTTAGTTTATTCTCTTTGCGTTTTGCTTTGACAAATTCACTTATGTTTTGTTTCATATTTTTATCACCTATCGGTTATTTTATTATTGATATTACAAAAAGACAACACTTTTTTAACTTATCGGTTATTTTTTTTTCTAATTTTAATAAAATCAAAGAAAAATTTAACTATCGGTTATTTTTTATATTCTTTTTCGTACCCCTGCTTATATTCGTCTGGCAAGTATTTAAAAGGAACGTAAAGTATTTCTTTTGATATGTCTAAAGACGCGAACACAACATTAACGCCTAAATGAAAATTATGAACGCTATTTTTTCTTAAATAAACGCTAGAAACAAAAACGAGATGATTTAAGTTATAAGGTTCAGGTATTTCGATATACTTAGCCTCGATATCGTTTCTTGTTAAACATAGATATAAATTTCTTAATTTCTTATCTTTAACTTTTTTTAAAGTTAATAATTCATTTAATTTAAAAGCGATATCTTTATATCTAGAAGCATCTTCTTTAAAGTAACGTTCAGGTGAATATAAGACGTAAGTTAACACTAAGTCTTCATCATCTTTATTTTGTATTTCTCTAAAAGTATAAGCATACGTTAAAGGACTTTTAATTAATTTATTTCTTCGATGATAATCTAGCGTTAAAAAACCTTGAGTCTTTCCTTTAAAAGAATCTTTTCCAGTTAAAACTTTTTCATCTAATTTAGAAAAACTTATTTTTTGTTTATCGTAATGTTCATTAATTAAATTTAATAAATCTAAATCGTAATTCATACCTACAATAATTATATTTAAAGACATCGTTTTTACAATGTGCTACAATTCTTAATTAGAAATTAAGGAGGGATAAATAATTTATGATCTCAAATAAATTAGCGAAAGATGTCTTAAATCTCGCCCTCTCCACCGGGGCGGACTTCGCTGAAATTTATCACGAAGATACGCGTAGTCAAAACATCCGCGTGGAAAATGGTAAGATTCAAAGCATCAATCACTCGAACATCTTAGGTATCGGCCTTCGTATCTTAAAAAATAACGAATGCTATTACGCTTCGATGGATGGTGAAAAGAAAAATGATTTACTGAAGCTTGCTTTAGAGCTCGCCGCAGCGTTAAGTGAAAAAAGAATCTTAAGTGTAAACGCATTGAAAAACGTCCACTACAAGAAAAGATTAGATACTTCTTCTCCTATCATCGATGTCGATGTCAAAGAAAAGATCGATCTAGTGAAAAAAGGCGTAGCCGCTATTATGGATTATGATCCAAGGCTAGTAAGAACAAACGGTAACTTCTCTTCTTCTTTTAAAACTATTACTATTTTTAATAGTAAAGAAGAAAAGATCGTAAGAAATGAACAACGCGCTTCTTTAACCTTCATGTCCGTCGCTAGCGATGGTAAGAGTTTAGAAAATGCTTTCGTTTCTAGAAACACGCAAAGTGATTTCTCTTTCTATAAGAATTTAGATGTCGAATCCTTAGCAAGAGATAAAGTCGCTAAGATTGCCATTCAAAACTTAACCGCGAAAGAATGCCCATCTGGTAAGATGCCCGTCGTCATCGGTAATGGCTGGGGTGGCGTCTTATTTCATGAAGCGTGCGGTCACGCCTTAGAAGCAAGCGCTGCCGCGAAAGGTTTATCAGTTTTTTCTAACATGAAAGGAAAACAAATTGCTTCAAGTGTCGTATCAGCTTATGACGATGGAACGATTCCTAATGTTTGGGGTTCGATTGATGTCGATGATGATGGTCACGCGGGAGCGAAGAAGTTATTAATTAAAGATGGTATCTTAAATGAATACATGATCGATGATTATAACGGAAGAAGGATGCATGAAATCGGTAATGGCTCGACGAGAAGAGAAAATTATCGCTACGCCCCCACTTCTAGAATGACTAATACTTACATCGCGAACGGGGAAAGTAATCCAGAAGATATTATTAAAGCGACGAAGTTAGGCTTATATACCGTCGGTTTCTTAGGTGGCCAAGTTAACCCTCAAACGGGTGAATTTAATTTCGGTTGTAGCGAAGCTTACATCATCCGCGATGGAAAGATTGCTGAACCAGTGAAAGGTGCCTCTTTAATCGGGACTTGCCAAGAAATCATGTTAAATATCGATATGGTCGGGAACGATTTAGATTTAGGGGCTGGGATGTGTGGTGCCTCTAGCGGAAGCGTACCTGTATGCGTTGGTCAACCGACGTTAAGAGTGAAAGAAATTACCGTCGGTGGCCGAGGAGGAAAATTACAATGAATAGTAAAAAATTGCTCGCTTTAGCGAAAGATTATGGTTTAGAAGAAGTTTCTTTCGCTTTCTTAAAATCTAAAAGTGTCGCGGTTTCTTTATATCATCATGAAATCGATACTTATCAAAATGAAACAGTCGACAATTGTTTAATTAAAGGTGTCTATCGTGATCATTTCGCAAGTGTGTTCACTAATAAGATGGATGAGGCTAATGTTAGAAAAGCTTACGAAGAAGTAAAACTAAGTGCTTCGATGTCAGAAAAAGAAGAAAAGCCGATCATCTTTGCCGGTTCACCTAAATATAAAAGACGTAACATGTTTGTCAAAGAATTAGATGAAACACCACTAGACGATAAGATTAATCTTATTAAAGAAATCGAAAATAAGTTAGAGAAGGCTGATCCTCGCATCATTAACGTCGCCGGTGTCTCTTACGAAGAAAGTTCTTCTTCCACTACTCTTGTTAATTCTAAGGGCTTAAATGTGAAAAAAGGCGGAAACTATTTTGTCATCTTCGCCGATGTCATGGCGAAGGGAAACGATGAAAAAGTAAGAGATTATTACGGTTATGCTTTCGGTAGTAGTTTAAAAGAATTCGATGTCGATGCCTTCGTCGATAAGATTAAAGATGGCGTCATCGCTAAGCTTGATGCGAAAAGCATTAAATCTAAAAAATATCCGACCATCCTTGCGCCGAGAGTCACTTCGACTTTCCTCAAAGTTTTAGTGGGTTGGTTAAATGCTGAAAAAGTGCAAAAACATACTTCGAAATTAGAAGGTAAATTAAATGAACAAGTCATCTCTAAGAAAGTGACGATCATCGAAGACCCACACGTAAAGAATTTCTTCTTTTCACCTTTCGATGATGAAGGTGTCGCGACGATTAAGAAAGTCTTATTTGATAAAGGTGTGGCTAAAACTTATTTATATAACTTAGAAACAGCCTATAAAGATAACGTCGAATCGACTGGGAACGCTTCTGGTTTATCTAACGTTGGAATTGGTACTTCTTTCTTGATGTTAAAACCAGGAAAGAAGAGCGAAGAATCACTAATAGAAAATATTAAAGAAGGGGTTTACATCACCGAAGTGAAAGGTTTACATTCTGGTTTAGACACCACAAGTGGAGACTTTTCTTTAGAGGCGGATGGCTTTTTAATTGAAAACGGAAAGAAGACCACTTCATTAAGTGGTATCGCCATTGCCGGAAATGTATTGCAATTATTTAAAGATGTTATAGGCGTAGCCTCTAACGCTACATTGAATGTAGCAGGAACTTCTACTTCTTCGATAAGAATTAAGTCTCTTCAAGTGTCAGGAGAATAGGAAAATGAAAGACAAAGAAAAGAAAACTAAGAAGAAACGTGAATTTACTCTCTGGAAAGAGTTTAAAGCATTCATTAGCCGCGGCAATATTTTAGACCTCGCTGTTGGTGTTGTCATCGGTACTGCGTTCACCACAATCGTTAACGCTCTTGTCCAACAAATCTTAATGCCTCTAATCTCAATCGCTGTTCCAGGTGGTTTAGAAGGTTTAGTCACTGTTTTAAATCCTACCGAAGCGTTAGCGACAGCCGATACCGCGAACACGGTCGAATATTGGGATGTCCTTTACAATGCTGATACGGTTAACGTCATCAACTGGGGTACATTTATTAACGCTATCATCAACTTCTTACTCATCGCTATCGTCTTATTTACGATTGTAAAAATTGTTAATAGTGTGACGAAGGCTCGTAAGAGATTTGAAGAAAAGATGAGAGAAGAATACCTTAAGAAACATCCAGAAGAAAAAGAAGAACCAGCGCCCGCACCAGCACCCGCGCCAGATCCAAACATCGTCTTACTTACGGAAATTCGTGACTTATTAAAAGCTCAACAAGAAGAAAAGACGAAGAAATAATTATTACTAATAATTAATAAAAGGACTAGCGATTGACCGCTGGTCTTTTTTTATTTAATCTAGGTTAAACATCGTATTTAAATCGATGAGATGTAATTTATCGTCTTTAACATCTAAAATTGCATCGTTAAATCCGTTCGCACCAAATAGATAAAATTCGATGTTTTTATATGGTTTAAATATTTCGGCTGTCGAATTTTCAAGCATTCTTTTATAATCGCCTAAACCACGTTTTTGTTTAGAAAATTTTGTTTCCGCTATCAAGATATTTTCTTCTGTCGCAGCGACGATATCAATTTCTACTGTCCTTTGTAAAGTTAGAGATTTAAATGCAAAGCTTTGAAAAGAAGTATAAACATCATTTAATCGCATGTTCTTACTTAAATATTCAAGATAAGTTAAACATAATTTTTCAAAGGCGTGATTCATAAATTCTTCAATAGCGTTCTTAAGTTTTAATTTGATAGCTTTACCAAATCCGTTTCGAATAAGTTCGCGGTTCGCTCTAATGAAGCGATAATAAAACGCTAGCATGGGGTCTAATATCTCATATT
Source organism: uncultured bacterium (assembly GCA_949297055.1). Classification (GTDB taxonomy): domain Bacteria; phylum Bacillota_I; class Bacilli_A; order RFN20; family CAG-826; genus CALVUG01. The sequence goes on from CASFRI010000033.1 coordinate 10,338, forward strand.
TGACGTTTTTACTATTTTGAAAAGAATTTCTTTTGATGATGACATGATCTTCGAGTAATTCTTTTAAATATTTACTAATTTTAGCACTTTCCGTCATAAGATTTGTGGCTAATTCTTTCACTGAATCATGCCCTTCAGCGATATGGCTGATTAAAGAAGCATATAAGCCACTTGTAATAATATTACTAGTGATGACTTTACTTGGGTCATCGATGAAAATGGCGTCGATATTAAAAAATAAATTGTCGAGATTTTCATCGAAACTTTTCTTTGGATTGATGAGAGATATGTAATAAGGAAAGGTATTAGTAAGACATAATAATTTAGCTTTTTCTAAGTTGTCTTCGACATCTTTTAAACCTAATAAGGCTTCATTAAACTCAAATTTATCTAAACGTAAAGAAAAAGTATTCCTTTGATATAAAGGAGCCTTACTATCGACAATTTCTTTACTAAGAAAGGAGACGTTAGAGCCCGTTAACACTAAGGTGAATTTCCTTTTGAAAAATAATAAATCGATAGCTTTTTGTAAGTTCGAATCAAAATCAGTTCTTTTCCTTTTCCCATCTCTTCCTACGATAATATTAGGAAATTCATCTATACAGATGATTGCCTTATCATCACCCACATATTTATCGAGTGCTTGAAAAAAAGTAAACCAATTAGGATAAACACCAACGGAACCAGTCACTTCATTTAAGGTAGCAGAAAAAGACTCTAATATATCGATATCAGCGGAATCGGTCGCATAGAAGATTAAGTTTTTCTTATCTTTAGTAAACATAGACAATAAGGTCGTTTTACCAATACGCCTTTGCCCGTAAATGTAGCCAAATTCAAATGTATCGCTTTCGTAACGTCGATTTAATATTTCTAATTCTTTTTTTCGCCCATAAGCTTGCATGCATATCACCTCTTTAATTAGAGTAACTACGTTGTTAGTAACTACGTTGTTAATATAATTTTAGCATGTTTTTTCTCTCTTTCAACAAAAAGTAAAAATGTGGCGTTTTTTTCTTAGTGTTTTTATTAAAAATAAAAAACGCTCCCGCGGGAGCGTCATTTCTTATTTTGTGTCGCTTAGTTTCCAATCAGGATGTGCTTCGTTAATCTTTTCTTTAGCAAGATTAAATAATAATGTTTCTGTAGCTTTTCTTGAATCTAAACAACGTTTCATCGCTTTTTCTTTACGATTTAAGCAATACACTACTTCACCTAAAGAATCATCTAATAAACCAGCAATTAACATGTAGGCTCTAAGCGATTCCATCGAATTATCTTCTGCAAAGAATCTTCTTACTTCAAGGCTAACGTTTTCTTCATAATACGTTTTTACTTCTTCAATAGGTTTAATAAGAAGTAACATGAATAATTTTTGGGCTAAGGCTCTTCTTGCAGTTTTAATAGGAACGTTTTCTTTATTTTTTAAAATATTGTCAATAATTTCGATCGCTGGTTCATATTCACCTTTCGCTAAATATTGATAAACTGTTAAGAAATTAACTTCTGAAGTATAAGGGGTAATTTCATCAAAAACTTTAACTTGAATATCTTTATTACCAAGTCTAGCTTCATCTTTTAAACGTAACATTTCATTAAATGCTTCTAAGTTAATAGCCTTATTACCTAAAAGGTAAAGTCTATAACCATCATTTGTGTGATCTAGTTGCACTGGAACGATTTGATAAATCGCAAACATCCCACCTACCGCTAAGATGACGATAGGGAAGAAATTCCATTCAGTCATAGGAGTGATGTAATAGAAAAGTAAAATTGCCGCGACCGCTTCTAAAATGAAGAATAATGTTCCACCAAAAAGATAAGGTTTAGGATTTGATTTTTCACTTTTTGGAGCAATTTCAGTTTGACCTAAAAAACCATCCATTCCTTTAAGTCTAAATTTCCATTTGTTCTTTTCGTTGCGATATAAATTGAAATAAAGAATGTTCACACTAGTGATTTTATAACCACCAATTTTTGCTCCGACAATATGACCTAGTTCAAATAAGATGGAATTGATAACTAAGCCAGAAGCAATCGCGCCTAAGGTAAAGGGCCACGCCACAGTTTGTGGAGTGCTAAATTCTTTGAATGCTGGAGCTAAAATAGCAAAGCCCACCACCGCCGCCAAGGCGATAAAGATGACGTAAACAATAAGCGATGCAATATCTGATGTTTTCATAATTTTATTCTCCTTAAGATGAGTGACATCTCTCATCTATACGTGTAGAGTGTTTATTAACTTAAGAAGACAATTTATTATAAACTAAATCTTTTTTTGTGCCTATATATTTAAATTTTAATTCTTTAACTTCTCTATATTTAAATGGAAAATGCTGGGAATTTAAGCATTTAAAAATTTCATTTTCTTCACTAATCTCACAATTTCTTCGTGTGCGAAAAGCTTTTTAATATCTTCGAATGATTTTTTTAATCGATTATCTCTTAAGTAAAGTAAATAGGTACTTGATAAAGCACCTGAAAAATATTTAGCCACTAATAATCTTTTTTCTAATCTTAAATCGGGATATTTATTAGTGATGTAACGATTGAAAAAATAAGTACTTGAAGAAGTGATGAATTCTTCTAAATTCGTCGCTAGTTCGCTTTCGATGATAGCTTTAATAAATCTTTCATTTTCTAAACGATACGTTTCTAGAACGTTTAAGAAATCTTCCACTGACGAAGATTTATCTAATTTAGTTTTTAAATCATCGATTAATATCCAAGCGACAAGATCTTTTAAATCGCGGAAGTGATAATAAAAAGATTGTTTAGATTTATCAATTTGCATCGCTAAAAAAGAAGGAGAAATATCTTCGATATCTTTATTCTCTAAGGCTTTTTTAAAAGTAATTTTAAATAGTTGTTCAGTTTTCATAATTTAGTTAATTCTAACGCAATCTTTGCGCCTAGATGCGCGTTATTTTTTACTAAGGCAATATTAGCCTCAAGCGATTCTCCTTTTGTCATAGCAACAATTTCTTTTAATAAAAAAGGTGTTTCTTCTTTCCCTTTTATACCTAACTTATTCATCTTTTCTATTGCTTTATTTATGACTTCATCCATCTTATCTTTATCTAAAGCATATTGTTCTGGAATAGGATTAGTGACTAACACTCCATTAGACAAAGATAAATCTTTTTGGGCTTTAATAATTTGAGCAATGAATTTTGGGTCTTTTGTGTGATATTCTAAAGGAATATTGGAACTACGTGAATAAAAGCAAGGCAAAGTGGAAGTATTATAACCTAACACTAAGATACCTTTTGTTTCTAAATATTCCATTGTTAGATTTAAATCTAAAATAGCTTTTGGTCCAGCACATACTACGCACATATCGGTCTTACTTAATTCATCTAAATCCGCGGATATATCAAAAGTTGAAGTCGCTCCGCGGTGCACCCCTCCAATACCGCCTGTAACAAAGACTTTAATAGACGCTAAAGAGGCAAGGATCATCGTCGCGGCGACTGTGGTCGCACCCCAAGATTTAGAAGCTATGACGTAGCCTAAATCACGTCTTGAAACTTTTAAGATACCTTTTCTTTTACCAAATTCTTCAATTTCTTCATGATTCATTCCGATGATTGGTTCACCATCAACGATACCAATCGTCGCAGGAACCGCTCCTTCATCTTCAATGATTTTTTCTACTTCTAACGCTACTTGAACATTTTGAGGATAAGGCATGCCATGGCTTATAATTGTCGATTCTAAAGCGACGACAGGCTTATTATTGTTTAAAGCATCTAAAACTCTACTGGCGATTTTCATACTTTTTCCTCCTAATAATTTTAACGTTATGAAAAATTAAATCCAAAATGACGTAAAAGGCCGCACCCGCCAGTGTAAGAAACACTAAGATGAGCCAAGACCAAGTTGAGAAATAATCAAAAGAAGTATTTAATAATGGCCATTTTAAAATGTTTATCACAAGGAACGCTACCGCTCCAACAACGCAAATAGTAACGTATAAGATAAAACGATATAAATTGAAGGGTAAGCATCTTCTAAATAAATAAACCGCACTAATGATAGTCATATAAACAGTAGACATCGTAAGAGCGATAGAAGAGTCAATAGCTAAACCAGTATTCACGACATTAAAATTATCAAGTAGGGTGAATAAATAAATAATTGTTACACCACTTGCGATAGCAATCGCTCCTGGGAAAGCATTTCTTAAAGTGTTTTTGGTAAATGCACCTTGTATAGACTTAGTGTTCGTTTGTAAAGCGAGGAAGAAAGAAGCTACACCAATTGTTAAAAATTCCCAGACGTAGAAATTATTCGTCATAAATGGAAAGGAAATATCTACTCCTTCAAAAGGAATTGTCGCTAAACTTGCAATAGTGAATATGAAAGTAATAAACATGGCAAAGAACGTTTTAACTAAGAATAAAGAATTCGTCGATTGTAGATTATTAATAACTTGTCTTCCTTGCCCCACAACCGCCGGTAAAGAAGCAAAATTTGAATCAAGCATAACAAAGTGGGAAGCTTTCTTAGCGGCATCCGCTCCATTGGCCATAGCAATTGAACAATCGCTAGATTTAAGAGCGAGAATATCATTAACCCCATCCCCTACCATCGCCACTTTATGACCTTTATTTCTAAGCGCCTTAATGATCGCTTCTTTTTGTTCTGGGCTAACGCGAGCAAAGACGACATATTCGCTTGCGATTTTACTTACTTCTTCGATGCTTAAATTTTCTAAAGACACGGCTTTTTCGGCGTTTTTTAATCCTACGCGTCTTGCAATCTCGCTTGCAGTATTCACATTATCGCCACTTATTATTTTTACTTCAACGCCATTATCGTCATACCATTTTAACGTCTCTTTCGCATCGTCTTTAATATGATCTTCTAAAATTATTAATCCTAATGGAATAACTTCATCTTTATTTAGTTCTTTTGCCTCTTTCAATTCTTTATTTAACTTTGCAAATAGTAATACACGATAGCCGTGACGTGTTTGATTATCTACTTCCGCTTTTAAATTATCTTTGTTTAAATTACAAACCATTTCCGGCGCGCCTAAAATGAAAGTTTCATCCTTTTTAAAAGACGCAAAAGAAAATTTAAATTCACTAGAAAAAGCAACGTAACGAAGTGGAGATTTAGCTTCATTTAAAGGAAAATAAGATTTTAAAGCAAGGCCAGTGAAATTAGGGTGATTATCTAAATGGACGTAGTGAGCGATATCTTTTTTAATATCTTCTTCTTTATTTTTTCCTAATGGAATTAAAGTTTTAACATTCATTTTTCCATCTGTTAAAGTACCGGTTTTATCAATGCACAAAGTGTCAATTCTTGCAAGCATTTCAATACCGTAAAGTTCTTGCACAAGCGTGCGTTTTTTTGCTAGGCGAATAACCCCTACCGCTAAGGTTAAAGATGTTAATAAATACATACCTGAAGGTATCATAGCCACAAGTGATCCTGCGGTTTGAGCAATACTTTCTTTAAAAGTTACCTCATTAACATAATCACCGCTAAAATAGTTCGCAGTAATCATTAAAATAGCTAAAAATAAAATGATTATAGAGATGACTCTAAATAAAAATTGTAAAGATTTTAAAATTTCTGATTTAGGTCTTCTAAATTCGTGTGATTTCTTTTCTAAGTCAGTTGCGTAATTTGCGTCTTTAACTTTGTTAACTTTCGCATAACAACTACCGCTTCTTATGTAAGAACCAGCGAATAAAAAGTCTCCTTTTTCTTTTTTGATTGCTTTTGATTCACCGGTTAATAAAGATTCATCGACGTTTACTAAGCCATCAAGAACTTCACTATCGCAAGGAATTTGAAGACCGCTAGAGAGGATGATAATATCATCTAAAACAATCTCATCGACATTGATTTTTATCTTTTGACCATTTCTTATCACTTCTATATCTGGGCTGATGACAATCTTTAATTTTTCTACAAGCCTTCTTGCTTTAATATCTTGATATAAGCCAATGCCCATATTTAAAAATAAGATGACGAGGAAAAATAAAGAAGAATAAGCTTCCGCATATATTAAAAGACCAGCGATGACAAAAAGTAAAATATTAAATAATGTTAAAACATTATCTTTAATAATGCGGAAATAAGATTTCGTCGATTGTTTTTTTGTTTTATTAGTTAATTTTTGTTTTTGCCTAATTTCTATTTGACTATCGTTTAAACCTTGATCAATAGCCACATCAAAGCGTTCAACACTAGCGATTAGTTCTTGTGTGGATTGTTTTTGATACTTTTGAAAATGACACATAAATTACTCTTATTATTATACATAATATTAAGATAATGTTAATCACTACGTAACGCTTCCACTGGGTCTTTTTTTGCTGCAATCAAAGAAGGAATCAAACCAGAAACGATATTTAAAATAACGCTGACAGCGACTAAGATTAAAGCATAATGCCACGGTAAGAAAGCAATGCTACCAATGTAAGTTTCGTTATATAAAGCGTTTATAATCGCATTTATCGGGAAACAAAGAAGAACAGACACTAAAACACCTATGATGCCAGAAGTCGCCCCTATAATAAAATTTTCCGATTGGAAAAGACGCGAGACATCTCTTTTTCTTGCCCCTATCGCTCTTAAAATGCCAATTTCTTTCGTTCTTTCTAAAACTGAAACGTAAGTAATAATTGCAGTCATGACGCAAGAAACCAAAAGCGCACTACTAGCGAAAGCAATTAAAACAATGGATATTAAATTGATCATAATACCTAAAGCATCTGTAATTTCACCAATGGTGTCTGTATAAATAATTTGTTCATCTTCTGGTAAATCTTTGTTCCATTCATCTAAATAAGCCATAATATCCGCTTTCGCATCTAAACTATTAGGGAAGATAACAATTGAAGTTACTAAAGAATAGAAAAGCAAGGAAGATAAATAAGACATGTAATTATCTTTTCTATTACTATATTCATTTGATAAATCACTAGAATATTTTAAACCAAGGTTTAAATAAGCACTTATTCCTACGGAAGTTAAATTAGATTCTCTAGGTGTAGAATTATTGCCTGGATCAAAAAAATAAAAAGCATGATTTATCAAATCATAGACATTAGAGTAACTTCTAAATATTTCTAAAGCGGGGTCTTTGGGCTGATAATCTGGATCAAGATACATCTTATAAAGTTCATCCATGTTATCTAATACAACTTGATCAATCACCCAGTTATTTTCATAAAGCGAAGCAGATATTTCTGAATTCATATTTTTATTAAAAATGGTTTCTTTTAATCCGCTTAAATAACCAATCGAAGGTTGCATAATATCAAGATAAGAATTTTCTTTAACACGAATAATGCCACTTAAAGTTAAATTGATACCTTTGCTTGTGTCGTTCCAATAAGTGTATCTTTCTTCTTCATTATTATTAAAATCTGGTGCTTCATAACGATCAATATTCACCACCTGTGTATTTCCATGTAAATCGATGTAAGTACCAGTTCCTTGATATTTATTAACATAAATATCTTTGTTCGGGAACACTTTAAATTCATGACCAATTAAAGAATCAAAATCAATATATTCAGAGTAATTATTAGAATCGATAAGACCAAGGTTCACTAAGGCGTTACGATAAACGCGGTTATAAGAATCGACGATCAAAACAACCTCATTATCGTTTTTAGGGAATGAACCCGCAAGAACATCATATAAAGATAAAATATATTCTTCGTCTCCATAAAGTTCGTGCCAAACAGTCGTAGGTAAAGCGGTTAAAGAAGAGACAACTTCGCTAGAAAAAGAACCAGTAGAGCCACTTTCATCAACTTTAACTATTTTTCCACTTGGGGTTTTAGAAAGTAAATTCATTTCTAGACCAGTTTGATTGAACATAACTGAACCTGATAAACCTTGTTCTTCTAAGCCTTTGACGTATTCGATATATTCAGGGGTAAAAACATTATAGTGATAATCGTAGACGGAAGTTGAACTAGATGAATAAGAAATGATTGAATCGCCTTCAGGGAACCTTTCATAAGTTGGTCCATCTTCCGTAACGCTTACCGTCGCTCTGGCGATGGAAATAGGTAAAGAATTCGCGGTCGTCGTTTCCACATTTGTGACGTAAGCGCTAAAGCCGCTAGATAAAGCTAAAACTAAAGCGACACCGATGATACCAAAAGAACCTGCTACAGCAGTTAAAGTTGTTCTTCCTTTTTTAGTAAAGATATTTTTAACACTTATTGAAGCTGCAGTCCAAAAAGACATCGAAGATTTTTTCTTACTTCTTGTTGCTTTAATAGCTTCTTTTTTTACTTCTTCTTTAATTCTTGGTTTATCGTTATCTTTGATAATTTCGCCATCTTTTAATCTAATCATGCGCGTCGCATATTTATCTGCGATTTCTTCATTGTGCGTGACCATGATGACAAGTTTTCTTTTAGATATATCTTTTAAGATATCCATCACTTGGATAGAAGTTTTAGAATCTAAAGCTCCGGTAGGTTCATCCGCTAAGATGATATCGGGGTTATTTATTAAAGATCTCGCAATAGCGACTCTTTGCATTTGGCCGCCTGAAAGAGTATTAGGTTTCTTTTTTGCTTCTTTTTCTAAGCCAACCGTTTTTAAAACTTCTAAGGCACGTTGTTTTCTTTCAAGTTTAGAAACACCAGTAAGAGTTAAGGCTAATTCGACATTTTCTAAAACCGAAAGATGAGGAATTAAATTGTAATGTTGGAAGACGAAGCCAATTCTTTTATTTCGATAATCATCCCAATCGCTATCTTTATAAGTTTTTGTGGAAACATCGTTAATGATGATATCGCCTTCCGAATAATGATCTAGACCGCCTATAATGTTTAATAAAGTAGTCTTGCCACAACCAGAAGGACCAAGAATTGTTACAAACCCTTCATCTTCAAAAACTAAATTGATGTTATTTAATGCTCGAAAGGGAGTTTTATTTAGGTAATAATCTTTACAAATGTTTTTTAAGATGAGCATATTATCACCCCCTTCACGTAAAAGAAATAATATAGAACTTTTAACAAAAGTTAAAGTAATAAAATTTAAGTTATACAAATTTGAGACTATTTGTTATTCATTTTTAAGAAAAAAGCCTCACATTTGAGGCAAAATCACTGCAAAAACCAAATAAATAGCAACTAATTACTTTTCGTTAACGACTTCAAAATTAGCGATATCCATAAGTCCACCATCGAAGGTGTTTTGATTCGAGTTTACTTGATAGACATAACTTTGCTTATCGATACGCTTAATAACTTCTTCCCCTGCGTCTAAATAATAAGTTTTTTCTTCTTGGTTTAAAGAAGATATTACTCCATTTGAAATAGTGACGTTAAAACTATATCTAAAATTTGTCGTTTCATCGTTTTGATTTATTTGATCAATGATAAGATTTATTTCAAAGTTATCGTTTTCACTTTTACTTTCAATTTCAATCGTATAGTTTTCTAATTCCGAAGCTGTAAGGATGTATGTGATTGCATCAATTTTAATCTCGCTAGAATTCGCAAGTGTAATTGCGTCACGATAAACGTAATCTAAATAAGCATAAGAATCGACGTAAGAACCAACGAAGGATGACTTATTTGCGTTATCGTAAAAATCGTAATATCTGCTATTAATTAAATCGCGATTTATTTGTCGGTTATACGTGTAATCATAATTCGTAATCACTAAATTTTCGTCGTAATAATAGCCGTTTCTAGTTTCTATCCCATCCACTAAAAGAAGTGAATTATCGTCGTTTTGGTAACGTTTTAATGTGTAAGTAATGTTTTCTAAGAAAATATCTTTATCAAGTGGTTGATCGAAAGTTTGATAATTCGCACTTAATCCAGTGCAAGTAACTTGATTAATAACATCGTCATTAGAGTCTAAATTATTTAAGATGGAAATTAATTCATCTTGGCTAATATTGTTTTTATCTGTAACCGCATTAATCACATCTAATAAAGTGGAATTATTTTTAAATTCAAAAGCATTCTCGCTTGGATCGACGGGTGGAGGAATATAAGGTGGCCTTGGCTCCACTTTTCCCCATTCGCAACTTGCAAGGCTAAGTCCTAATAACGGTAGCAAGATTAACGTTAATTTTTTCATAACAAATTTATTATATCATTGATTAAGTAATTTTTCTTTTTCTCTTTTAATTTTAAAAAATTCTTTTAATAAAGCTGCACACTCTTCTTTTAAAACACCGCCTCTAATTTGAGGGCGATGATTGATGTTAGGAACTTTAAATAAGTCAAAAGATGAACCTAATGCCCCACCTTTAATATCTTCAGTTCCATAAATTACTTCGCTAAACCTTGACCAAAGAATTGCCCCTGCGCACATCGCACAAGGTTCAACCGTCACATAAATTTTATAACCTGGCAACCTCCAAGTATGAAGTTTCTTGTTCAATTTCTTAATAGCGTTAATTTCTGCATGGGCTAAGACATCTTGTTTAGCTTCGCGCAAATTATGTCCTCTCGCTACTATCTTATCGTTATAAACGATAACTGCGCCAATAGGAACTTCATCTATCTGAAAAGCCTTCTTTGCTTCTTTCAAGGCTTCTTTCATAAAATATTTATCGTCTTTAATAATTTTATTCATCGCTATAAAAAGTCAAACCACCGCGCATAGAGTGATTACTTAAGGCTGCTATATTCCTATCCTGACCTGGTTCATAACCCCTCTATCGCAGTGGCAAGTAATATTATAGATAAAAAGTTTATAATTCGCATTAAAGAAATGTTTTATATAATAAAAAAGTCGCACTGTAGAAATGCGACATAAAATAAAGCATCTATGGGAAGACAAAGTAATGATACTTATTTTTTCTTAAGGAAAATATATTCTTCGCCATTCATGAACGGACGAAGTACTTCAGGAATTTTAACTGATCCATCAGCTTGTTGATATTGTTCTAGAATTGCCGGGAACACACGAGACGTCGCTAAGCCTGAGCCATTAAGCGTATGCATGAACTTATTTTGGCCAGTAGCTTTGTCTTTATATCTCATTTTACCTCTTCTTGCCTGATAATCTCTAGCGTTACTGACACTTGAGACTTCTTTATAAATATCTAAACTTGGAAAATAAACTTCAATATCGTAGGTTCTTGCCATCGAAGCACTACAATCCGCGGCGGCAAGTTTCGAAACTCGATAATGTAAACCTAATTTATCCATTAACGACTTTGCTTTATTAAGTAGTTCTTCAAAAGCACAATTAGAATCTTTTTCGGTCGTATATTGCACCATTTCAACTTTGTTGAATTGATAACCTCTAATCGTTCCTCTTTCCACTGATCTATATGAGCCGGCTTCTTTTCTAAAGCAAGGAGTGTAAGCAAAGAATTTTTGAGGTAAATCATCTTCGTTTAAAATTTCACCGCGGTAATAGTTCACTAATGAAGTTTCGGCTGTAGGAAGTAAGAATTTATGAGGTTCGACGTTTTCGATTAAGAAAACATCGTTTTGGAATTTAGGGAATTGACCTGAAACAAGTCCGCTTTCAAGATTTAAAAGCAAAGGTGAAAGTATGAACTTATAACCATCTTTTAAGTGTTCTTGAATGAAGAAATTTAAAAGCGCCCATTCAAGTCTTGCCCCGTCTCCGGTATAAAACCAGTTTCCGTGACCCGCCACTTTTACGCCCCTTTCATAGTCAATTAAACCAAGGTTTTCTTCTAAAGTAACATGATCTAAAACTTTAAAATTAAATGATGGTTTCACACCTCTAACATCGATGACTTGATTGTTTTCTTTTTCACCAGGAAAAAGGTCATCATCGGGAATGTTTGGTAAGACGATTAAGAAATCGTAAATCTTTTTTTCTAACATTTCTAAATCGCTTCTTTTTTCTTCGATCGCTGTTTTAAGTTCGCTTACTTGTTTTTTAATTTCTTCTTTTTTAAAAGGATCATCTTTATATTTAGGAAATTCTTTTGATAATCTATTTTGAGCAGCTTGATTTTCTTCGATTTCATGAAGTAATTTACGTCTATCTTCATCCATTTTTAAAACGATAGACATATCGACATGACATTCTTTTTTCGCTAAAGCGGCTTCAATTTTTTTTGGGTTTTCGCGAATGAGATTTAAATCTAACATGGAGTTATTCCTTCTTTCCTTTTTCGCTTTGTGTTTCAATTAAATGTTCGTAATGATTTTTTAAGAAAATTCCTAATTTTTCTAAAGGTTCACTAATGGCGATTTCATAAGCTTTATCAACCGTACTAGGAATTTCTTTATTTAAAAATTTAGTTAAGGTATTAATTAGATCCATGCCTGAAAGGCATACATAACCTGTCACACCATCAATTATTTCATCTTTAAAGATAGTTTTATTTAGGGCGATGATTTGTGTTTTCGAGGCCATTGCATCCATTAAAGTAACGACGCCAGACATCGTATAACCAGGTAAAATGTAGGCTAAGGCATTCATCATTCCTGAACGATAAACATCATCAGGAATTAAAGGGTTAAAATAAGTGTTTTTTGGCTTTCTTCTCAACAATTTTTTAACAAGCCTTGGTAAGGAGAACCACTTCTTTGATTGACCAAAGAAATAAAAATCTACTTCCGGGAATCTTTTCGCTACTTGGACGAATGTTTCAACAGCGTCAGGGTTATCATATTCCCCTGTGCAAATGATCATTTCTTTGCTCGGCTCTCTTTGGAAATAACGCCAGAACAATTCTTTTTCGATATCTCTATCGAATTTGAATCTAGCTTGGTTGACAGCGCAAGGACAAGTAACAATTGTTGCTTCCACTCCTTCGTCTTTTAAAAACGCTTTTGCCCCGTCGGAAGGAACAAAAATTAAAGAAGCATAATTAAGTGCTTTTAAGGCGCTTGGAATAAGATGAGGGATGCCAGTCGACTTATCAATGTAACGGGCTAATGGGTCACCTTCAGTATAAAGAGCGCTATAAACAACTGGGATGTTATTAAATTTAGCATTTTCAGCAATAGCAAAGTCAAGCGGAGAAATAAGATGAACGATATCGTAATCATCGCTCGTATCTAAGCTATATTCTACTTCCAAGCGATTTAAAGCTCCGACGATAGTCTTTCTAAGACGATCGCCTTCAAAATTTGCTTTATGTTTTTCGCTTGGGAAGTAGACTAAAACTTTCATTTTTACCTCTTATTCCGCGGGTTTTTCCGTGGTTTCTTCGTTTGTAGCGTCACTTTCTTCTTCAATTTCTTCTTCGTGCGGGACGATAGCGACACTAGAAACTTTGCGCTTGTTATCAAGTTGAATGATACGTACACCTTGCGTATTTCTAGATGCAATACGCACTTGTTCAAGTGGTGTACGGATGATAACACCATTATCGGTGACAACCATCAAATCTTCGTTTCCATTAACCATAGCGACACATACAATATTACCAACTTTTTCAGTTGCCTTCAAAGTTTTAACACCTTTTGTGCCGCGATTAGTCATACGGTATTCATCAAATGAAGTCATCTTACCATAACCATTTTCAGATAAGACGAGGACTAAATTTCCTTCTTCATTAGTGATTGCTCCAATACATTCTCCACCATCAGTGTTCATTGCTTTGACGCCGCTTGCGGTTCTACCCATCGCTCTTGCGTCATTTTCATCGAATTTAACCATTTTGCCAAGGCTAGAAGCAATACCAATAATAGCGGATCCGGAAGTATGTTTAACATCAAGTAACATATCATCATCTCTTAAAGAGATGGCAATCTTACCATTTTGTCTAATAGAAAGGAATTCTTCAATCTTTGTACGTTTGATTAAGCCTTTCTTAGTAATGAAGGAAAGATAAGTTCCTTCACCATAGTGATCAAGAGGAATGATAGCGATTACTTTTTCATTTTCATCTAAATTAATAAGGTTTTGGATAGGTAAACCTTTAGATTCTCTACTATAAGCAGGGATTTGATGCGCTCTCATACGATAAACCTTACCTAAGGTTGTAAAGAATAATAAGTCCGTGTGAGTGATAGTGTAAACTAAAATCTTCACTGCATCATTTTCATGTGTACGCGTTCCTCTTATACCTTTACCGCCTCTATTTTGCGTATGGAAGGTATCAACTGTTTGACGTTTCACGTATCCACCAGCGGTCAAAGTGATGACGATATTTTCCACCGGAATTAAGTCTTCATCTTCGATCGTTGATAAGGCATCAGAAATTTCCGTCTTACGTTCATCTTTATAACGATTCTTAATTTCTTCTAATTCATCGAGAACAACGCCTTGAAGTTTCATTCTATCGCTAAGTAAGTCGCGGTAGTAGGCAATATTCTTTTCGAGTTGAATTCTTTCTTGTTTAAGTTTTTCGATTTCGATGCCAGATAATCTTCTTAATGGAAGCGCTAGGATGGCTTGTGTTTGAGCATCACTAAAACCAAATCTAGCGATTAAGGTTTTCGCGCTTGCTTCCGCACTTTCACTAGCGACGATAATATCAACCACTTCTTTAATGTTTTCTCTAGCTTTAAGTAAACCTAAAACAATATGATCTCTTTGTTCATCTTTTCTAAGACGATATTTCGTCCTTCTTTCGATAACTTCGATTTGGAAATTTAAGTATTCTTGTAATAAATCTTTAATACCTAACACCTTTGGAACATTATTCACTAAGCAAAGGTTAATGATACCGTAAGATACTTGTAACTGTGTGTTTTTATAAAGTTGATTTAATAATACTTCTGGGATGATATCTTTTCTTACTTCGATGACTACTCTAATACCTTCGTGGTTAGATTCATCACGAATGTCGGTAATACCATCGATTATCTTGTTTTTAACAAGATCAGCAATCTTTTCAATCATCGTCGCTTTGTTAACTTGGTAAGGAATTTCGGTAACGATAATAGATTTTTTACCATTCGCGTGTTCTTCAATTTCACATTTAGAACGAATGGTAATGGTTCCTTGACCAGTTTCATAAGCTTGTTTGATACCACTTCTTCCTAAAATGATACCGCCAGTTGGGAAATCCGGCCCATGAATCGAATTAGCCATAATTTCTTCGACGCTTATTTCAGGGTTAAGAGCTACTACGCGAATACCATCGATAATTTCTGCTAGGTTGTGGGGCGGCATATTTGTAGCCATACCAACTGCGATACCAGAACTACCATTAATTAATAAGTTAGGAATTCTAGAAGGTAAAATAGATGGTTCTCTTTCTGTTCCATCATAGTTATCGACAAAGTCGATGGTGTCGTCATTAATGTCTCTTACCATCTCTAAAGAGAGTTTGGACATTCTTGCTTCAGTGTAACGCATCGCTGCCGCTTCATCACCATCGACCGAACCAAAGTTACCATGACCATCAACAAGCATATAACGCATGGAGAAAGGCTGCGCTAATCTAACTAAAGTTGAATAAATAGCTGCGTCACCGTGTGGGTGATATTTACCCATGACGTCACCGACGATACGAGCACATTTCTTATAAGGTTTATCAGGAGTAATACCTGATTCATTCATGCCGAAGATGATACGTCTATGAACTGGTTTTAAACCATCACGCACATCCGGTAAGGCACGAGCGACGATGACGCTCATGGCGTAATCTAAGAAGGAACTTCTTACTTCTTTAGCGATATCAACATCTACTAAGCCTGGAACAATGCCAGCACTAGCGTCGCCATCATCATTTCCACCCTCTTCGCTTACGGGTGTTTCTTCTTCTAATTCTTCATCATTTTCTTCGTTGATGATTTTATCTTCTTCTTCAAACATTATTTATTACCACCTTTCTATTAAGCGTCGAGATTTTTGACAAATTGTGCATTGCGATGGATGAAATCTTTTCTAGGATCAACATTATCGCCCATAAGATCTGTGAAGGCTGCTTCTGCATCAATTCCATCTTGAATATTGACGCGAAGCATCTTTCTTACTTCTGGATCCATCGTCGTTTCTTTTAATTGCGCAGGGTTCATTTCACCTAAACCTTTGTAACGTTGAATAGCGTAACCTGGTTTAAGGTTCAATTGTTTTTTAATAACTTCTAATTGATCATCGTTATAAGCATAATATGCCTTACCATGATAATCCACTTTATATAGAGGTGGTTGAGCAATGTAAACGTAACCATTTTCTAAAAGTGGACGCATGAAGCGATAGAAGAAAGTTAATAACAAGATACGGATGTGACTACCATCAACATCAGCATCTGTCATAATAATAATTTTATGATATCTAATTTTAGAAATATCGAATTCTGGGCTAATTCCGCCGCCAATTGCGGTGATAATGTTACCAATTTCTGCATTATTGAAGATTTTTTGAACGTTGGTTTTTTCGACGTTTAAAATCTTACCACGAAGCGGAAGAATAGCTTGTGTGCGTCTATTTCGACCTTCTTTAGCAGAGCCACCAGCGGAATTACCTTCGACGATAAATAATTCGCATTCTTCAGGATTTCTAGAAGAGCAGTCAGCGAGTTTTCCAGGAAGAGTAGTGAGCTCTAATGAACCTTTTCTTCTCACTTGTTCTCTGGCGGTTCTTGCCGCAAGTCTTGCTGTCGCTGCACTTAATACTTTGCCGACAATGAGACGAGCGAGTTTAGGATTTTCTAAAAGGAAGCGATTAAATTGTTCACCGACAATGCCACTTACAATCTTACGAACTTCTGAATTACCGAGTTTGGTTTTTGTTTGTCCTTCATATTGTGGATTGGGGTGACGAACTGAAATGATAGCGGTCAAGCCTTCTTTGACGTCGTCCGCGGTTAAACTTTCTTCGTTTTCCTTAAGGAATTTATTTTCTCTAGCGTAATTATTGACGACACGAGTGATCGCTAATCTAAAGCCCTCTTCGTGCGTTCCACCTTCGTGAGTGTTAACGTTATTGCAGAACGAGAAAACATTCGCACTATAACCATCGTTATATTGCATAGCTACTTCTGCATAAATGTAGCCTTTTTCTCCTCCACCAACATCAACCTGTTCACGACCTTCGCAATAGATGACGTCGTCAAATAATAAAGTTTTGTTTTTATTGATATAAGCGACATATTCTTTAATGCCACCATTATAATGGAAGACTTCTTCTACTGGTTCTTCGCCTCTTTCATCTCTAACGATGATTCTTACCCCTTTATTTAAGTAAGCGGTTTGTCTTAAGTGGTCACGAATTGTTTCGTAATTGAACTCTGTCGTTTCGGTAAAAATTGTTTCATCTGGTTTAAAAACAACTGTCGTACCACTTTTAGTGGTATTACCAACACGATGAAGATGAACATCAACGTGTCCGCCGTTAACAAATTTAGCGTAATATTCTCCGCCATCTTTATAAACTGTAACTTCTAGCCATGTTGATAAAGCGTTGACTACAGAAGCACCGACACCATGTAAACCACCAGAAACTTTGTAACCACCACCAGCGCCAAATTTACCACCGGCGTGTAAAATGGTAAAGACGGTTTCTACACCTGATAAGCCGCTTTTTGAAACGACGTCAACTGGAATACCACGACCATCATCGGTAACTTTAATGATGTTATCTTTTAAGATGGTGACGGTAATGTTTTTACAATAACCCGCTAAGGCTTCATCGACCGCGTTATCGACAATTTCCCACACTAGATGGTGTAAACCTGGGGAAGCGGTTGTAGCAATGTACATACCTGGTCTTTTTCTGACTGCTTCAAGTCCTTCAAGAACTTGAATGTTTGTAGCGGTATAACTTGCATCAGCCTTTTCGTCTTCGAGTTCGGCTGCTTTTACTTCATCCACTACTTCGTTCGTTTTAATTTCTTCTTCCACTGTAGTTAATCCTCCTTTGATTAATGTTTTGATAAATCTATGATGTGCACTTGCGAAGCATCTAAATTTGTATGCGTCGCCGTGATGAAGACTTGATCGATTGTTTTTAAATAAGTTAACAACTTATTTTTGTGAAGTGTGTCAAGTTCAGATAAGACATCATCTAGTATGACGACTGGCTTATCTTCTTTTTTATCTATTGCTTGATGAACACTTAGTTTAAGAGCGATGACCGCTAATCTATTTTCTCCTTGGGAGCCGAAGGTAGCGACATCTTGTCCATTTAGGCTAATTAGGAAGTCATCTTTATGTAGGCCGATTGATGTTACCTTTTTGGTTAAATCATTCGCTAGGGCGTCTTTAAACGCTGTTTTTGCTGCGATTAGGAAGTTCTCATCTGTTTTCACAAACGGGTGATAAACAATTTCTGGGTTTTTCTTTCCTTCGTCGATCTTTGCGTAAACTTGTTTAAGGCAAGTGTTTAATCGCATTACATAACGCGCACGCATAGAACAAATTGGTTCGCTAACTTTAATAAGTAAGTCGGTGACGATGTTTAGATGTGTTTCATCCACCACTTCTTCTTTTAAGATTTTATTCCTTTCTTGTAATAGCTTTTCATATTCTTGTAATTTAGCTAAATACATCGGGGAAATCTTAGATATAGCGAAATCAAGAAACTTCCTTCTTTGTTTAGGTGGGCCTTGTAACAAAGACACTTCTTTTGGTTCGAAAGTCACGACATTTAAAACTTCCATCAACTCAGATAAGCGCTTTATCGCTTTATCGTCGATATAGACGCGTTTTTGACCATTCACGATATTTATCTTCACTTTCGTCGCAATTTGACCATATGAAGTCTCTGCTTTAATGTTTAGATAATGTTCGCCACGTCTAATAAGTTCTTTATCTTCCGCGCCTTTAAATGAATGACCATAGGCAATTAAAGAAATAGCTTCGACAACGCTAGTCTTGCCTGAACCATTCGGGCCGACGATCAAATTGATACCAGGAAAGAATTTGTAATCGCTCGCAATATGTGAACGGAAATTTTCGATGTGAATTTTATTGATGCGCATCTTCTTTCAAATGGTAAGTAATTTGGTCGATGACCACGTAAGAACAATTGTAGAGTTTCCTACCTCTTCTAGTTTCTTTTTCACCGTCGACTGAAACTTCATGCATCGCTAAGAAAATTTTAGCTTCGCCACCAGATTCGATAAGGTCTAATTTTTTGAGCAATTGCCCCAAAGTGAGAAATGGACCTTTAAAGACGATAATTTGCTCTTTTTTATTCATATAATAAAAACCCTACGCAGTAATTATACTAAAAATAAAATAAAAAGGGAATAACAATTTATTCCCTTGAATTCGTGAGCTTAAAATCGGCTATTTTTGGCTTAATAAACGCGTCTTGGCGTCACTAATTGGACGATGGAGTCATCTTTAGTGGACTTGACCGCAAAAGGCTTCATTTCGCCTAAAAACGCTAAGATGACATCGGTTGTTCCAGCTGCCTTGATCGCTTGAGCAGCATAAGAAGAATTAAAACTCACTTCTAGTGGTTCATTTTGATATTGGAAAACGCTAATTTCTTCACTAGCGGAACCGTTTTGTGAATCTTTAGAAGATACTTCGACGCTCGATTCTGACATTTTTAAAGTGACGATGTTATCTCTTTCTAAAGAAAGAGTTGATACTCTATCCATCGCTGAAAGTAGCTCTTGCGCATTAATTTCTAAGAAATAATTAAAGCTATTTGGAATGATTGCTTTGGCGTTAGGGAAGTCACCAGCGGCGTATCTAACAGAAACGATTGTTTTGCCAAAGACAAACAAAGCTTTTTTAACATCAAAATAAATACGAACGTTTTCTTCACCATCGATTAGTCTTGCTACTTCTTGTGCCATTTTGGCAGGAACATTTGCAACGAATGATTCACTAGTATCTAAATCGGCTTCAATTCTAGCAAGTCTAAATCCATCTGTAGTAGTGCACGCTAAACGACCATTTACTGCTTCAAAATTAATAGCAGTAAGAACTGGCCTTTGTTCTTTTGTAGAAGCGGCAAAAGCAACCGTATCCACTAATTTAGAAAACAAAGAAGCTTTCATTCCAACTTCGACGCCTTTTTCTTCCATATCGAAATCAGGATATTCTTCCGCTCTTGCAGAATTAAGATTAAATCCTGAATTACCATATTTGATTTTAACAATTGTTTCATCAAAGATGTCGAACGTTAACGTGTCTCTTTCGCATTTACGAACAATTTCTGTAAGTAAGCGACCATTTACTAACGCTCCACCATACTTGATGTTACTAATTACCTCTTCACCATTTTCTTTCAATGGAACACTTGTTTTAATTGTTATGTCGTTATTACTCCCTGTAATGTGTAAGCCTTCTTCATCTAATTCAAGTTTTAAAGAATTAAGAATTGGTAGTGCAACTTTAGAAGAAAGCGCTCTATTAGCAATGTTGAGTGCTTTAAGAAAGACATCTTTTCTTATTGTAAATATCATATTATCTCTCCTTCTTTATTATAAATAATAATAATAACGGTTGTGGATTTTGTGGATTTTGTGGAAAAATCATTTTCACTACTTTTAAATTTTATCACAATATGTTTGCTCTTTGAACAATTTTTATTTTGTTAAAATAACAATTAATGACCAAGGTGCTTTTTAATCTCATCTATCGCTTGTTTTACTGTCGCATCATGACGATATTTTTGATCAATTTTTTCCACAGCGGACATCACAGTTGTGTGGTGAGCCCCGCTAAAAATCGTGCCAATTTTAATAAATGGAGTGTCTAAAATCTCTCTAATTAAATACATTGCAACATGTCTTGCCCAAGAAATTTGAGAAATACGAATTTTTCCAGTTAATTGTGAAGGAGTTAAACGATAATAATCCGCGACTTCATTAATAATGGTGGCTTCTGTAATTGTATCACCTTTAGAAGAAGGCCTATTTGCCCCACCTAAAGAATCTAAAGCATCATCAAAAGTAACATGTTGCGATTTTTTAATATTCACACTGTAATAAAGTAAGGAATTAAGTGCCCCTTCAAGTTCACGCACATTAGAAGAATATTGACTTGCTAAATATTGCAAAGCATCATCATCAAAATTAGAGGTGTCTAAACCAGAAGCAGATATTTTGCTTTTTAAAATAGATACGCATGTTTCAATATTTGGTTTAGTAATGTTAACAGTTAAACCAGAAGAAAAACGTGACACGAGACGATCAGGAAGACCTTTTAATTCGCTTGGATAACGATCGCTTGTAATGACGATTTGTTTATTGTTGTTATAAAGGGTGTTATAGCAAGAAAAAAACATCTCTTGTGTTTGTTGCTTATTAGCGAGAAATTGCACATCATCTATGAGCAATAAATCCGCAGAATTGATATATCCTTTAATATTAGAATCGTCTGATTCTCCCCGCACGGCACGGACAAATTCATCTACGAACACATCCGCGGGTATATATAGAACCTTACGATTTGGGTTGTTCTTTTTATAGTAATTTCCTATCGCGTGAAGTAGGTGAGTTTTGCCTAATCCAGAATCTGAATAAATAAATAAAGGGTTATACATTTTTCCTGAATTAGACGCGACTATTAAAGCCGCTTGTTGAGCTTCTTTATTAGATGGCCCAACAATAAAATTATCGAAAGTACAATTAGGATTAACTCTTACCCCTGAGAAAAAAGGTTGTTTATTTTCTTCTACTTTTTTTGCCTTCGCGTTCACTTCTGATTCTAGGATATATTCGATTTCATATTGAGTTTGAGTTTCTTCAAGTAAAATTGATTGAACAAAATCTAAATAATTTGTAGAGAGAAGTTGCTTGGCTAAGTTGGATGTCGCTACCACATATAACTTATTATTTTCTAATTTATGCACGTACGTAGGAGCGAAGAAAGAACTATAAATGTTAAAATCCACACCATCTTTTACCCTTGCTAAGACACGGTCCCAGATCTGTGTGATTTCTGATATTGTTTTATCCATGAGATGATCTCCTTTTTGTCTTAACAAAAGAATAGCAATTTCCACAATAAAATTAAACAAAAATAAATTAATTTTTATTTTATCCACAAAATTAACTTTAAAAAGCCTAGTGTGGATGCGATTTTCCCACAATCCACAACTTTTCATTGTGGATAAAATTGTGGAAAACTTTGTTGTGGATAAATTGTTGTGGATTTTGTGGATTGTTTTCCACAATCAAAAATTTTCTTATAAACCGAAAAATTAGTCCTATTCAAAGAATACGAAAATAATTCACAGAGTTTTACACAGTATTTCACAATCTTGTGGATAAAAAAATTTACCTTGTTTTTAATGGTGGGGGAGGGTCTTATTTAATTAATATCAGCTAATATATTTATTTGACTTTAATTATTATTAACTTATATAATCTATATCGCATATTGCACGGAGGACCTGTTAGATTATGAAAAGAACATATCAACCAAGTAAAAGACAACATAAAAACGTAAGTGGCTTTAGAGCACGTATGGCTACTCCAAACGGTCGTGCGACCTTAGCGAGACGTCGTCAAAAAGGACGCAAAGTTATAAGCGCCTAAAATTTGATATGAAGGCTCTTTATCGTATCAAAGATACGAAAGAATTTAAACAAATCGTTTCAAAAAGAAACAAATTAACATCAAGTAGCTTTATCGTTTATTACCAAAATAAAGCAAAAGACTTTGCAAGAATTGGTATCGCTACTTCGAAGAAACTAGGTAAAGCTCACATTCGCAACCACATAAGAAGACAAGTAAGAATGATGGCTAAATCATTAATTGAAGCAAAACTTAATTTTGATTTAGTGATTGTCATCAAACCTAATTACTTAATTAACAACTACCACACGAATGAATTAGAGTTGTTAAACCTAGTGCTCAATTCCCTTGGAGGCAAACAATGAATAAAAAGCTTAAAAGAGTTCTATACGGTGTTGGGGCACTTTTTGGTGTGTTATTAGTGACAGGCTGTACAGCCTCTTTTTGCTCACCTAAAGATACCGCTTCTATCATGTTTGCTTACGATCAAGGCGTCGTCCGTTACGTCGAAGAAGGAACAGAAGGGGCGATTCAACACGAAGCATATCCAAATCTTTATTACACTACAAGCGTGGAATATAGCCCAACTTTAATGTCGGTTTATACCCAAGCTCAAAATGATAGCATCGTTCAACCAGTTCTAGATTTCTTTGTTCAAATTGATTTACTTGCTTTAGATGCAATGATTGAACAATATAATAAAGACTTCGTGGAACCTATCACAAATGAACAAGTTAATTATTCTTTTGTGAATGACGAACTAATTTATAAATTAAAAGATGATGGCGTTACTCGTTACGTTCATTATGGTTACATTAAATTCTTAGGTGAAAATGACGAACTTTGGGCCAATTGGGATAAGTGGAGTGCATCTCTTGCAGTCGAACTTGGACCAGAAAATGTTCCTAATATGGATTTTACAAATCTATATAAACGAACGATGAATAATTATGTCGCTACGACGAGATCTTGTATTTCTATTAATGGCGGTTCTTATGGTTCTTATGGCCCGCAAGGTTCACAAATTGAAGTTGGTATTGAAAAGAAAGATTGGGGATATGCTTGGAAAACCGGTCCAATTGAAGGTTTACTTGTTTATCCAGTAGCTTGGTTAGTGGACTTCTTTGCAACTTCTTTTGGTGCAGGTGGTTGGGGTCAAATCGGAGCGATTTTATTAGTGACTTTAATCATTAGAGGTTTACTCTTACTTTTCACATTTAAATCCACATCTTCACAAGCAAAGATGCAAGCTATTCAACCAGAACTTGCTAAGATTCAGGCAAAATATCCTAATTCCAAAACTAATCAATATGAAAAGCAACGTCTTGCTCAAGAGCAAATGGCGCTTTATAAGAAACATAAGATTTCGATGGTTGCACCATTTATAACAATGATTATTCAATTCCCAATCTTCATCGCTGTTTGGGGTGCAATGCAAGGTGCCGCTATTTTAAGTAGTGATGCAATTTTTGGCCTTAAGTTGTCTGATTCAATTGGTTCAACTTTAATTCAATTTAACGATTGGCATGCTTGGGGCACGGCTTTCGTCTTAATTATCTTGATGATTGTTGCTCAAATTGTGGCCACTAAACTTCCACAATGGATGCAAAAAAAGAAAATTAAGAAGTTAGCAAGGCTTGGTAAAAATCCTGCTCAAGCTGCACAAAATAAACAAATGAAATGGATTTCTAACATTATGTTAGTGGTCATCATCTTCATGGGCTTCACTCTTCCTGCTGCTATGGGTGTCTATTGGTTCGCTGGCGCGCTTATTATGATTGCTCAAACACTTATTATGGACGCTATTATGAAGCATAAAGAAAAGAAGCAAAAAGAAGCGAAGAAAGGAAAGAAATATTAATTATGAAAACATACACCGGTAAAACTTTAGAAGAGGTTTTAGATAAAGTAAGTGAAGAAACCGGCATCACTAAAGATGAATTAATTTATATCGTCACCGAAGAGAAAAAATCTTTATTTAAAAAAAGTATAAGCGTTGATGTTTACGATTTAAGTGAAGTCTTAGATTATGCGAGTGAATATGTTGTTAATATCTTAAATGAAATTGGTATAAAGGCTAAGACGAATGTCGCGATTAAAGATAACGATATTATCCGCATCACTATCAATAGTGATCACAATCCATTAATCATCGGTCAAAAAGGTATTACCTTACAAGCATTAAACGAATTAGTGAAGGCGGCAGTGAATGCAAAGTTTGCAAGAAGATTCCGTATTTTACTTGATGTTGAAAATTATAAAGAAAGAAAATATCGTCAAGATATCTTCGTTGCAAAAAGAGAAGCTAAGAAAGCTATCACTAGACAAATGTCTATCGCTCTTGATCCAATGCCAGCGGACGAAAGAAAACAAATTCATAACGCTTTAGCGAAAATGAAACATATTTCTACCGAATCAGAAGGTGATGGTCCAAACAGGCACATCGTCATTCGTTATAAGGATGAAGATTAATAATTAAATTATTAGAAACAATAAAACTCTTAGCCAAACGCTAGGAGTTTTTTGTATAATTACTTACGTGCAAGATACAATTATTGCTTTAGCGACGCCTCCGTTTAAATCAGCCTTGGCCATCGTACGCGCAAGTGGCGAAGATGCTTTAATATTACTTAGTGAAGTATTTTCTACTCCAATTGATTTATCAAAAGATAAAAACGTGTATTATGGTTATATTAAAGATGAAGGAAAAATTATCGACCAAGTAGTGGTCATAGTTTATACTTCCCCACACGGTTATACAGGTGAGAACGCTTTTGAAATTATAAGTCACGGAAGTACGCTTATCACTAATAATATTATTTCTTTATTTATTAAGCATGGTGCAAGACTTGCTTTACCTGGTGAATTTAGTGAACGTGCTTACTTAAATAACAAGATGGATTTAATGCAAGTAGAAGCAGTAAATGACCTCATTTCAGCCCATACAGAAGAAGCAAGAAATCTCGCTATTTTAGGTTTAAAAGGCGATGATTCTAAACTTGTGAAACCATTAAGAGAAAAAATTGCTGATTTACTCGCTTTAATTGAAGTTAATATTGATTATCCAGAATATGAAGATATTGAAATCGCCAATACAAAAAAGATCGTTGACTCCGCTAAAAAAATTAAAGTAATGATTAAAAATTTAATTCAAGATGGCTTAAAAGCTAAAGTGATAAAAGACGGTGTTAAGGTTATGTTGGTTGGTCACACAAACGTTGGTAAGTCTTCTTTATTAAATGCTCTTTTAGGGGAAGAAAAAGCTATCGTCACCAATATTGAAGGAACGACGAGAGATATTGTGGATGGAGAAGTAAATCATAAAGGTATAACTTTTCATTTTTATGACACAGCCGGTCTACATAATGATGCGTCTTTCATCGAAAATATTGGTATAAAAAAAGCAAGAGTTTTGATGAAAGAGATGGATTATATAATTTATGTCAGCGATAGTAATAACTTTGAACCGCTAAGATTTAAAGTTAATAATAACAAAGTTATTAAAGTAGTGAATAAATCTGAAAAAATTAAAATTAAAATTAAAGATTATGTTTACGTATCTGCAAAAAGAAAAGAAGTCGCGCCTATATTTGATATATTATTAAAGAAATTAAATTTAAAAGAAGAAAATTTCCATTCACCTTCGATTAATAACTCAAGAGCAATTGGATTATTATCTCAAATTGATAAAGATATGGATAAAGTTATTAAAGACACGACTTTAGGGTTACCTATCGATATCGTTAGCGTCTCCCTTCAAGACGCTTATGCGCATTGCTTAGCGATTTTAGGTGAAGATCACGATCAAGATTTCGAAGAAGAAATATTTTCTAGATTTTGTGTAGGTAAATAATTATGTTAGTGATTGATTCACATTGTCATTTAAATGACGATAGTCTCTATTTAAAAAGAAAAGAACTTGTAGAAGAAGCTTATAAAGAAGACGTCAAAATTATTATTTGCCCAAGCGATACTTATAAATCATCTTTACGTGCGCTTTTAATCGCAGGTGAATTTGAAAACGTTTATTACGCAGTTGGAATTCACCCTAGCGAAGTAAAAAACACAACTGAAGAAGAATATAACGATGTCAAAAAAATAAAAAGCAAAAAACTTGTGGCTATTGGAGAAATTGGCTTAGATTTTTATTGGGAAAAAAATGAAGCACAAAGAAAGTTACAAATAGAAGCTTTTAAAGATCAAATAAGACACGCGAACAATTTAAAACTACCGGTCATCATTCATTCAAGAGATGCAATTAATGAAACTTTAAAGGTTTTAAAAGAAGTCACGCCATTGTATGGGGGAGTAATGCATTGTTATAGTGGTCCAAAAGAAATGGTTAAAGATTTTATCGATTTAGGCTTATATATTTCTTTTGGTGGACCCTTAACTTTTACGAACGCAAAAACGCCTAAAGAAGCATGTCTCGCCACGCCTTTAGATAGGTTACTTATCGAAACCGATTCGCCTTATTTATCACCCCATCCATTTAGAGGAAAAGAAAACTCTCCTAAGCAAGTAAGGCTCGTGTTAAAAGCCCTTGCGGATATCAAAGATATAAGTGAAGAAGAAGCCGCTAGAATCACTAGTGAAAATACGGCTAAATTGTTTCACGTGAAAACAAATTTATGAAAGAGTCAAATATCGTTTTAGTGGTCGAAGGCCGACAAGATGAACAGTTTATACGTTCTTTCCTTGATGTTGAGTGCGTCATAACGAACGGAACAGCAGTTCCACGTGAAACAATTGACTACCTTAAAAGTATCCAAGATAAGAAAACGATTGTCGTCTTAACAGATCCAGATTATCCAGGATCAAAAATTCGTCAAGAAATTGCTAAATTCGTGGATAAATTTGTCAATGTTTATATCGATAAGAAAGATGCGATGAAAAAAGGTAAGGTTGGAGTAGCGGAATCATCAAAAGAAGCGATTTTAGAGGCATTAAGATATTATTCTAATCCGTTTTTGCGGGAAAAGGGCGAAATTGATTTATCGACATTTATCGCATTAAAATTAACAGGTGGACCTGATTCTAAGAAAAGAAGAGAATTTATCTCCAAATATTTTCATTTAGGCTATAACAACGCGAAGTCGTTAATGTTTAAACTAAACGCGAATAATATTTCTAAAAATGAGTTGTTAGAAGCATTGAAAGGTTATAAAAATTGATAGATGAAAAACGTTAAAGAATATATTGAACAAGCTTTAAATATTTTACCTAAACCTCATAAATCATTAGGCCAAAATTTTTTGTTCGATGAAAGTTCGTTAACTTTTTTAAGTCAAATTGATAATGTCCCCACTCTAGAAATTGGAGGTGGGTTAGGTAATCTTTCTTTTTTCTTGAAAGCGAAGACTAATAATTTAACTGTTATTGAACTTGATAAAGTCTTAGCGAAATTTTTAAACGAACAATTTTTAGATGATGAAGAAGTGAAAATCGTTAATGAAGATATTTTAAAATTTGATCTTTCTTCATTTAATCAAATTGTTGGTTCACTTCCTTATTACATCACAAGTGATATCATCGCTAAACTATTAACTGAAAGTCGCGCCTCACGTATCAACATCATGATTCAAGTTGATGCTTACGAAAGAATATTCGCTAAATTTCCTAGTCAAGATTTTAATCCTTTAGCGGTGTTACTTTCTTTTCTTATCAGCAAAAAAGAAGTTAAAAAAGTTAATAGAAGATATTTTATTCCTCAACCTCGCGTCGATTCTATTATTATCAACATGGAACTCGATTATTCAAAACTTAGCGACGTTAACGTTAAAGAATTTTATTTATTTGTTAAAAAATGTTTTATGAATCCACGTAAAACAATCTTAAATAACTTATCATTTCTAAACTCATTTAGTAAAAGCGATTTAGAAAAGATATTAAATAGTTTAGATATTAATCCATTATTACGTCCAGCCGCTATTGAGTCGAACGAGTATTTATTACTTTACAAGGCTTTAATCAATTAAATCTATATAACAATGAAAATTTGTTTTAATATATTCTTGTCAAAATTGAAGGAAATGATAAATTATGTACGTTAAAGCGAATGCAAAAATTAATCTAGGGTTCAACGTCTTGGGTAGAAGAGAAGATGGTTATCATCTAATTGATTCTATCTATCTACCTTTAACCTTACATGACACGATTGAAATAACATTAATTCCAAACGGAAATGACACTTACGTTACTTGTGATAGCTTCGTTTCTATTCCTTCAAAATATAATCTCGCTCATATCGCTATTAGTAAGGCGCGTGATATTTTTCATTTTAAAGAACAATTTCGTATCAATATTCATAAATCTATCCCTATGGGCGCGGGCCTAGGTGGTGGTTCAAGCGATGCGGCCGCATGCTTAGAGGCTATTTTTAAAATGTTAGAAATTACCCCCACGAAAGAACAATTAAAAAATCTTGCTTTATCTATCGGGGTGGACGTCGTCTATTTCTTAATGCTTGGCTTACCTGCAAGAGTGGATGGTGTAGGGGAACATTTAAAACCGATTAAAATTAAAAAAGATTATTATTGCTTACTTGTTAAACCACACGAACCATTGTCGACGAAAGATGTATATGATAAAAGCGATACATACGATAAGTTACCTGTTGCAAATTTAGATTTAGTAGCGAAAGGTTTAGAAGAAGGCGATGACGATTTGATCGCTAATAACTTATCTAACGCTTTATATGTTCCGGCGAAAGATATGCTTCCTAAATTAACAAAGATTGAACAAGAACTAAAAGATTATGGTTTTAAAATTGTTTCAATGACAGGTTCTGGAAGTTCAATGTTCGCTTTAACCGATAATAAAAAATTAGTGAAAAAAGCTGAAAATTATTTTGATAAATTAGGTTACGAAGTAGAAAAATGTAAAATTTATCGTCCAGAAAGTAAATAATTAACACGAAATAAATAGGGAGAAAAATATATGAAACTTAACACTGTTATTTTAGCAGCTGGCAAAGGAACAAGAATGCGTTCCTTAGACGAAAATAAATCAAAATGTTCTTTTGAAATATTTCATAAACCATTAATTCTTTACGTGTTAGATGCTGTTAATGAATTAAAACCTGACCGTAATGTTGTTGTTGTTGGTAGGGGCGCAGAAGAATTAACAAAGATCGTTTATGGTAGAGCTTTAACAGTCGAACAAAAACATCAGCTTGGAACAGCGGATGCTTTAAAAACTGGCATGTCTAAGCTTGATAAAGAAGAAGGCACAACAGTAGTGTTAAATGGTGATTCACCTTTGATTCGCGGGGAAACTTTACAAAAAGCTTACGCATTTCATAAGGAAAATAATGCAAAATTAACTATCATCACTGCGACATTAAACGAAAAGAATTCATATGGAAGAATAAAAAGATTTCCTAATGGCCAAGTCGAAAAAATTATAGAAACAAAAGATTTAAAAGAAGACGAATTAAATTTAAACGAAATTAATTCCGGCATTTATTTCATCGATAATGAAGTTTTATATAAAGAAATCGATTTAATCGAACCTAAAAACGCTCAACACGAATATTATTTAACTGATATTGTCGGTTTAGCAATTAAAGATGGTTATAAAGTATGTGCTTACACTATTGATGATGCAAAAGAAATTGGTGGCGTTAACGACCGTGTCGATTTACTTAAGGCGTTTGAATATTTAAAAATTAGAATTAACACTAATCATTTATTAAATGGTGTAACAATTTTTGATATTAATAATACTTACATCGGACCAGATGTTAAATTATCTAATGATGTAGAAATTTATCCAAATACTTGGATACTTGGTCAGTCCACCATTTTACCTAATAACGTTATTGGCCCTAATTCTTATTTAGAAAATGTTAAAATTGGTGAATCTAATCGCATTCTTTCTTGCCATATCGTCGATACGAAGATTGGTTATCATAATGAACTAGGCCCATACGTAAGAATGCGTGGCGGATGCGTTATTGGTGATCATTGCCGCGTAGGTAATTTTGTCGAACTTAAAAACGTTCATTTAGAAGACGGTGTTAAATGTGCGCATCTAACTTATTTAGGCGACGCTAAACTTGGTGAAAATACGAATGTTGGATGTGGCGTTATAACCGCGAATTATGATGGAGCGAATAAATTCCACACTATTATTGGGAAAAATGTTTTCTTAGGCTCTAATGCGACATTAATCGCTCCTATTGAAGTGCATGATGATTCTTTTGTGGCGGCTGGTTCAACTATTACAAGCGAAGTTCTTTCTAACGACTTAGCGATTGCTAGAGCAAGACAAGTTAATAAAAAAGGCTACGCGAAAGTGTTAAGAGATAAAGCCATAGAAAAGAAAAATTCTTAATCTATGCATTTCGTCGATTGTTATAACAAGAACATTTATTTAAAAGATAAACTTATCGGTTATATAAACGGTGATGGGTATATGTATGTATATCATAAACCAATCGGCTTTTTACATGAACGTGGTGATATTGTTATTAACAGTCAAAAAGCAGGCTATATTTCCTCTAATGGAGACATTTCTTTAGAGGATCAATCAAAGGATATTTAGGACCCGAAAACGATTTAATATTTGAAGAATTTTAAACGAAATAATTTCTAGTTAAATTTAAGAATAACACCTAAAAGGTGTTTTTTCTTTTAATTAAGTTTCAATAATTAGGAATTATTATGACTAGCTATAGAAAATATACATACATTAAAAAAGCTAAAAATCCACCAGTGATGAACCGATGTGAATACATCTTAAGCTGTTTAGATGATAAAATTAAAACTGCGAATATCATCACTAATAACGCGTCAAAACAATGTTCGAACTTAAAGATATTTTTCTTATCTTTTGGCTTGCCTGTAACCGCCGCGTGGTTTACGTTATATTATTCAAAAAATGTCTACGATAATCTTTATTTAAAAATGACTGTATCTGGTATTATTGCTACCTTTTATCTTTTAATTTTTCTTCTTGTTTTATTTCTTCACAAAAGTTTTTATAAAAGACAATTTCAATATCGTAAAGTGAAGGAATCTTTAGAAACGTTAAAAGAAAAATTTATCTTTGAATTAAATAATAATTCAGTGTTTATTTCTATCGAAACATTTAATAAGTATTTCGATGTCATTAGAGAAATATCTAACAAAAGTACGAAAGTCAATGTGTGGAAGTTAATCAAAGATATTGCTTTTTGTTTAATTCCCATCCTCATCATATTCGCCTTTTGGATCATCGTCTTTGGTTACAATTGCCGAGATTGGTTAAGCATCATTAGTAAGAACCCACTTTTATGATTTTCATCACTTATCAAACAAAAGAATTAAAAGCTCACCATTGCATCAACGATAAACCATATTTTGTCTACGAAAAAATTAATCAGTTCTTTGAAAGATATGGAATCGCTATCGATAAGAATATCGTTAAAGATTCTTTAGAAGACATCTTAGAAGAAATTAATTGTAATTCCTTTAATGAAAAAATATATTATGAGAAAGTAGATGAACATTTTAATTATATAATTAAACCTATAGAAATTTTTTCAAAATGGGAAAGATTATTCAAAGAATTGAACAACTATTACGAAAATAAAATAAAAGCAAAAGAGGATGTAAATAATCTATCTTCCATCAAGCTAAAAATAATCGTCATCAATAACGATAATAAACTTGGCCCATGGCAAAGTATTGAGATACTTAATACCTTACCTTATGAGGTTGATGTTTATTGGATCAACGTAAAAAAGTTCTTAAATGTCATCGATGAAGTAAAAACAACTATGAATTCACATATGCTAAGTGAATTCACTCCTAATGCATCAAATATATTTAAGCGCAACTTACTTGATAAAGCTAAAAAGATTAGGTAAAAGAATTAAGCGTAATTTACTACAACAACTACTAAGAAGTAAGCAACTATAGCTATCGCACAGATAATAGGATAGTAACACTTTATTGACCAGCCGGCTTTTCTAGAACAATTATTTTTAGAACCTAATGCTGAAGAAATATCAAAAACATATCCTGGATATTTTTCCGCAAAAGCGTTATAAATGGCTCTTAATTTTCTTTCATTCATCAAGTATTTGTAATCAAGGTAAGCAAAAATAAATGTGGAAAAACCCATCACTAAAGCCATGATCAAGCCAAAATATGTTTGATGGAGTATATTTGAAAACCAACCAGAACCGCCAGAGAACGCTAAAGTGAACATCATTGTTAAGATGATGCCAATGTAAGGTAAATATAAAGCTTTCAATCTTCCTGAATTTTCATTCATTCTAGCGATGTTATTTTGAACAATTAACGCCGAGTTTTCAATATCCGCTTTTTGAATTGGTGAATCTTTTACTGCTTTTTTGATGTTTTCAGTATCAAATTCTTTCATACTTTTAACCACTCATAATTCCTAATTATTGTAAGTTCATTTTAAAGTAAAAGTCATGTAATTGTAAACGAAAAAATAGGATGTTAATTGAAAAACAAAATGCAACGAACCATTTTCTTTTGTTGCTTTTGCCTTTTCAACTTGAATATGTCACCATTTTATTGATGTCTCTTGAGCAAAGAAAGGAGTTTAATATATGTGCTCAAAGAAACACATCAACTATGATGAGCTATTAAAGATATACAAATTTATATCTCTTGGCTATTCTTTAAAAAAGATAATCCACTTGGTAAATAAGAATCGTTCAACTATTTATCGATTGATTATTAATAATTCTAAATGGAACAAAGGATCAAGTGTCTTTGGTAGTTTGAAAAATACGAGGTTTAAAGATTGTTCGAACTTATTAAATTGTAAAAGACACGGCATTACTAGTTGTCCTAATTCTTGTCCAAATTATAAAAAATGGATTTGTCCTAAACTTAGAAGTTTTCCTTATATATGTAATTTTTGTGAACAAAGATATACGTGCAAAAAAGAAAAAAGATTATTTAATCCTGAAGAAGCTTACATTCAAAGAGAAGACAAAAAAGCGAATCGAAAAGAAATCCTAACATTAGTAGAAACGATTTGAAAAGATTAGATGAGACTATATCTCCACTTATCAAACAAGGATTATCAATTGAAACTATTTATTCTACTTTAGGTAGTATTTGCCCTGTCTCTTCAAGAACTATTAGAAACTACATCGATAGAGGCTATCTTGAAGCGAAAAGAATAGATTTAAGAAATGCTGTTAAAAGAGAATATAAAGATACTTATAAATATAAACGAGTATCAAATAATCCACTTCTTAAAGTTGGAAGGACTTGGACATCATTAATGGAATATCTCACTACTCATAATAAAGATGACATCATCCAATTTGATACAGTCCACGGCAAAAAAAGCGACAAGAAATGTATTCTTACCATCCATCATCCCGCTTCTAAATTTCAAATAGGAAGATTATTAGATAATTTCACCGCGAATGAAGTGATGAAACAAATAGATGAGATTCGTTCTTTTATCGGTGATGATTACTATTTTAAATTCTTCAGAATCTTAGTATGTGATAATGGGCCAGAATTTGACAAAATGCCCGATCTTGAAATCGATGATGAAACTGGTGAAGTATATGCAAGAGTATTCTATACGAGACCATATCGATCAGGAGACAAAGGATCTTGTGAAAGGAATCATGAATTGTTCAGATATGTGATAGCTAAAGGAAAAAGCCTAGATGACTTAACTCAAGATGATGTTAATTTCATCTTCAGTAATATCAATTCCTATCCTAGAAAATCACTTAATTATCAATGCCCTATTGATGTCGTTAATTCTATGATGGGAAAAGATTTCGCCACTAGGCTTAAAATCATTAAGATCCCTTTTAAACAACTAACATTTAAAAAGAAACTTAAGTAACTAGATTATAAATCAAGAGACATCACTAGTTACAAGGAATGTTGCAATTACTGTTTCAATTTTTAAAAACAGTACATCTTTCCTATACTTTTTTTATATAGCAATCAAATGAAAACCGCAAATAAAAGTGAACTTTTGATGCATTCAACCTTTCAATCTATTTGATTTTATTAATTGAAATGTCATTTCAAGTATTTGTTGCATTTTGTTTTTCAATTAACCACGAAAAAATAGGAGGTCTAATATCACATGAATACGAACAAATTGCATGATTTAACACTTAAGTTTTATGCTTCTTTAAGAAGTAATCCAAAAGTAAAAGAAACGACGATTAAATCTTATTATTACGATGTTAATCACTTTGTTAATGGATGCCTTAACGTGTTTAAGAAAGAAGAAGTGGAAGCTTATTTCATAAGTTTAATCGATCAAAAATATCATGCTTCTTCTTTACTTAGAAAGAAAGTTTCCGTCAAGTTATTTTATGATTACTTAATCGAAACAAAAGTTATTAAAGTAAACCCAATCACAATCATTAAGTTCGATGTTAAAAAAGAGAAGTCTTTACCTAAGACAGTTTCTATAAATAACATTAGAAAAATCCTTCGTTATTTAATGAATTCCGTAAGTGAAAGCAAATCTAAACAAGCTTATTTTAGAAACGTAAGAAACCTAGCGATATTTGATTTATTAATAACAACAGGAATAAGAATATCTGAAGCTTCTAATATCACCTTAACGGATATTGAATTAAGTGAAAGAACGATATTAATAAACGGTAAGGGGAATAAACAAAGAATCATTTATATTTCTAGTTACGAATGTTTCATTCACTTAAAAACTTATTTAACGTTAAGATTAAAAATTAATCTTTCACATAATTATTTATTCATTAATCGCAGTTACAACAAGTTAAGTGTTCACACCATCGATAGTGTCTTTAGAAAGATAATAAAATCTCTAAAACTAAATAAATCAATTACCCCACATCATTTAAGACATACATTCGCTACTGAGTTACTTTCAGCAGGTGGTGATTTAAGAACATTACAAGAATTATTAGGTCACGCTTCCATATCCACAACTGAGATATATACACACGTGGATACGAAGCAAAAAAAGAAAGTTTTAAATAAATGTAATTATAGAAATAAGTTGTTTCATAAATAAAAAATTTACAAGTCCCACTCTAATGTAAAATAATTCTTAGATTAAATTGTGTTGACATATATGCGCATAATGTAGTTATATATATTATAAATTCAGGTTAGTTCTATTCGCCTTGAAATTACTAACCAAAAATATTGGGAGGTCATACAATATGACAAAAAAATTTAAAAAGGCCATGACCTTTCTCCTTGGTTTTGCTATGCTTGGCGGCGTAATCGGTGGCGTTGCTTTGGCTAGCGGAGAAGGAGGCGTAGGGGTTCATGCCGCTACTGTTGAAGACACCATAACTTATTCGGTTCTTTCGCCAGAAGCCACAGGATATACCAACCATACGTATACCAGTTCTACTACGAATGCTACTTATGAAGGGGTGCTTTATCAAACCAGTACCCAAAATTTAATTCAAATGAGAACTTCTGGTAGCAATTCCGGGTTAGTTGTTACTACCTCTGGCGGAGTACTCGAAAAAGTATCTGTTCAATTTGATGGTTCAACAACATCATCACGTTCCGTTGACATCTATGGAAAAAATGACAATTACACCGGAAGTGTAGATTTGTACAGCACTGATTCAACGGTGACGGGCACCAATCTGCGCAAAGTTTCTTTCGGTGTCAACACAGAATTACAAGAAGTTACAGAGGTACAAGGGTACACAGCTTTTGGTATCAAACCAGTTGGCGGTGCACTATATCTCTCTCAAGTTGTAGTTGTGTGGCAAGGTGGAGCCACCACTACGTTAACTTCTATTAGTATTGACAATACAGGCTACCCTGGGGAAGTTTACGCTGGTGCGACATGGTCTACCGATGGTCTAGTTGCAACTGGTAATTACGACGATGGTAGCACTAAAGACATAACGAATAGTGTCACTTGGAATTTTAATCCAGCAACAATTCCTACTACTCTAGGTTCAACAACAGTTAATGTTTCTGCAACGCTTGATGGTATTACTTCTAAAGAGTTGCCAATCACTGTGGAAGTTGTAGAAGCACCAGCTATTATTTCTTGGGATTTAACTAAAGCGAGTTTTTCTTCGGCAAGTTCTGCTTCCGTAGTTTGGTCATCAAACTATGTTACTATGACATGGAATAAAGGAACCTCAAGTACTCCCGCTAATAACTATTTGGGTGGAGAACGCGCAAATTCTAGAATCTATAAGAATCAAACATTTAATGTCGCGGCTGAACCAGGATATGCTATTGTTCAGGTTATTGTGACATTTGTGTCTTCTGGTAATAGCAGCGGTTTAAGTGGAAGCTGGACAACCGAATCTAGCGAGGTAATTGAACCTATTAAAACGACGGAGGGTGAAGTTCTATTAACTGTTGATACTTCTGCCAACCCTTGTACATCAATTTCCACAACCTGTACTGACACAACATATATTTCTAAAGTAGAGGTGAAATACACTACTAAAGAAGTTGTCGTTCCTACAGTTGCTGAAGTTGCATTTACTTCCGGAAAAGGCTCTTATTTCAATGGTAGTTTGAAAGATAGCAATACATTTAGCACTGCTGATTTAGTTGTTACAACTAAAGATGATGCTGGAAATGTTGCCGCTCAATACAATACAGGCACGGGTTTTGTCGTTATTATCAATGGCGAATCTTTAGATGCTACAACAGCCATACAAACTAAATCCTTTGAAGGAGCCACAGCCGGTGGTTATCCTCTCACTGTTACTGTCGAAGGATTGACAAGCAATGAGATTAATTTAATGGTCATCCAAAAAGATGTTGAATCTTTCAATTGGGATAAACCACAAACAACTACTTTCTATTCACACGTCGACGAATTAGCGTTGGATGGTACTTTAAGAACTTTGTTCAATGATGGTTCTTATGCTACATCCGCTTCTCGCTATGCGTTCATCGTACGAGAATATAGTGAAACTTTACCAAATAATGCTGGTGCTGAAGTCGATTTAGCTACGCACCAAGATGGAACGTTGAATGTTGCGAAAGCATCTCGATACGTTCTAGATATTTGGAACACCGATTATCCAACTAGTTTACATACTTATGTAACTATCAATGTTGAACTTCCAACATTAACAATCGTTGATAATTTCACCGGTGCGTATTATACAAACGTGACAAGAGAATTAGATGTTACGGTGACTTTAACTGCTGGTCAAACAGTGAAGACGCTCACCAAAGATGAGTACACTTTAACTCACACATCTGTTACTCCTGCTTCAACCGATCCAATTCATGTTTATCCAATTCTTGTTAAAGATGGTCAAGAAGTCATGACTGGCACAACACCATTGGTCATAACCCCAGAGGTGTCTACAAAAGTTTTAAATGATTTAACTATTGATGCCGCTACTTATTCGGCTGGTTCATATTTTGTTTTACCACAAGAAAGTATCTTACTTGACTACACACTTGGTGGTGTCGACGGTGTAGAATTTCTTAGCCAAGACAACTTAGTTTTCCAAGCCGCTAACGGCGAAGTCATCGATATGAATACTAGACTCTTAAGAAGTCATTCTGGTTTAGTGACCGCCACTTACTCTGAAGGTGTAGGAGAAGTATCAACTACATTTAATCTCACAGTGACGAACGCTGTTGTTGAAGAATATGTTGAACCTTCTGTTTCAGATACTGCTACTTTAACTACGAGTATCGAGATAGGTGATATCGTTTACCTAGTTAACGAAGGTGCTGCAAAAGAACTTTCTGAAATAAGTGTAAAAAATTATGGTACTGTAGCTGACTACACTGGTACAATCAATAGATTGGTACCATTAGAGGTCGTTGCTGGTGCAACTGAAGCAACGTACGCGTTGAAATTAGGTGATTCATATTTATCGTTGAATAGCGATGGTAACAATCTACATACACGCACTGATGTCAACAACAATTCTTCATGGACAATTACTTTCGACGGCAACAACGCTATCATCAAAAATGTTGCATATCCTACTAGACAATTGCAATATAATGCTGGTTCTCCAAGATTTGCATGCTACGAAAGTACTCAACAACCAGTTCAACTATACGAGAGTGAAGTAACTCCAGGAGTAGGAGATCCAGTTAGTTATTTGAAGAGTGTCATCGATGCATATCGTTTGAATAATGACTTGCTATCGATCTGCGATGCTGATACGTCAATCTATGCTTCTAGTGATTGGACTAGAGCCAAAGAAGTTTATAATTCTTTAGACGCTAGTGAAAAACAAGCTCTTGCGGTGCAAGATTACTTTGGTGAAGAAGGCAAAACTTACGTTGATACATATGAAATGTTACTTGCCAAAGATCCAGCAGCACAAGGAGGTTTAGCGCCTACGTTCTTTGGTAACGAAGATACGACTATCGCAGTTGTAGTAGTGATCATTACTCTTGCTGCTATTACGACTCTTGTTGGTTTCTATTATTACGATAAGAGACGTCGTGTGAATAAATAATTAATTAATAATCAATAGTTAATTTAAATCGTACTTTGCAAAAAGTTCGATACACGCATTCAAGGGAGTGAGTGTTCGCTCATTCCCTTTATTAATTCTTTGTGCAATGAGCGCACAAAATATGATAAAATGTAGTCAATTAAAGGAATATAGAATATGGGTAGTAATTTTGACATTTTTGCCTCAATTGTTTTCAAGCGTTTAAAAGGAAAAACGCAACTTTTTTCGCCTAACACTAACGATGGATACTACAATAGAATGACACACACCTTACAAGTTTTGGCTGTTTCTATGAAATTAATTAATATTGCACCAGAAGAGAGAAAGAACGATATTGATGTTGATGTTGTTCAAAGAATTGCGTTATGTCACGATCTTGGCCATACTCCTTTTGGACATGCTGGTGAAAGAACACTACACGATATTCTATCGGGAAAAGATAGATTAGGTGGGTTGATTTCAATTAACTACTATAAAAATAAGAAGCCTTTAGATGGTTTTAGACATAATATTTATTCCGCAAAGTTATATTTAAAGTTCTTTCTTACTGGGAGAAAAAGAATTAAAGATACGAAGAATACAAAAATAATAGATGGAATTTTAAAACACACAAAACCTTTCTACGATTTAAAAGAAGTAAAAGCAGGCGACATCAACTATGGTATAGATGATATTATAAAATCATACCCCCTTCTTAAAATCAAAGATTACAACATCACTGAAACCCCACTATATCTTGAGGGAAGTATTGTAGCTCTCGCAGACGAAATAGCACAAAGATGTTCTGATACTTCTGATGCTTTGTTATCTAAAATAATAAGTTATAAGCATCTTGAAAATAAATTACCAAGTATTTTTAAAGGCAAAAAATATAAAGATATCGAGAATACTATTGTTTGTCACTTTATTGATAGCAAAAAAATTAAATGGTTTGATAATGCTGTACGGATGACAAAAGTTGCACAAAAACAATGTGATAAATTAGAAAAATTAATCAAAGACAGTATACAAAATTCGTATTTGATTAGAACCAATGACATTAAAAATTCTCAAATTATCAGACAAGTTTTCAAAGCGTTATACAAAAATCCTGCTCAATTAGACGACGCTACATTAGTGAATATTTATTCAGATTGTTTAAAACAAAATCTACAATCTATTAAACAAGAAAGCAAAGACGGAACGATAAATACAAAAGAATTAGTATCCCGCTTAGTAAAAACGCATGAATTAATAGAAAAAAGCGCAATAAAGTCAAGCTTAATTAAAATAGAAACTATTTTGATAAAAAACATTGCGTTTTATATTGCAAATTGTACAGATTTATTTCTTTATAAGAAATACAAAAAACTATATGGCGGCGAGGATGAATAATTCTTGCGGAATCATTTATTTATACCTATAATATAGTTATTCTTAAGCTCTAGTGGATGAAAACCTTTTCATTACTAGCATGAGGTAAGCGGTCGCTGGCCGCCCTTTTTGTTTGTGTAAAGATTAACTAAATTTTCTAGCAATAAGGATTATTAAAATTATAATATTTTTATGCAAATTTCGAGTTGAAATTGAAAAAATACTAAGATGAAAGTTCTTCTGAAGGTCAATTTATTCTTATAAGCTCTACATCAATCAATAAGAATCAATATATCCATTCTGGCACCGGGCGTATCACCAGATTAAAATAAGCAACGAAATTAAAAAGTTGGCAAGCCAGCTAAATTAATGTTTGTTGTTTGTAATTTAACAAACATTGCATATAAAAGAGAAGATGGTGTTTATGTCGTCCCTATTACTTCTTTAAAAAATTAATTGTGAAATGAAGAGTAAATTTAATTCAATAAATTGACTATATATTAGCAAAAACATTGTAAAAACATAGTAAAATTGTTAATATATTAGCATATGGAAGAAAAAGCATTAGAGTTTGTTACTTATTATGAATTACAATTAGAAATCACTAAGCGTTTTATTACTATTAGAAAAAATAGAAAAATATCACAACTTAGATTATCTGAAATATCTGGAGTGAGTTATGCTTCTCTTAGAAGATTTGAAAAAACTGGCGATATCTCTTTCGCGTCTTTAGTAAAACTCGCTATTGCGTTACGCTTATACGATGATTTAAATAATCTTTTTAAAGTTCATAAAGAATATCAATCAATAGAGGAAGTAATTAATGATCAAGAAAATTGATGTTTTTGCTGACAAGATTATAGTTGGCACCATTGCCTTAACTAAAGAAAAACAAGTAGCGTTTCAATACAGCAAAGAATGGCTAAAAAAAGGATTCTCAATCAATCCTATTAAACTTCCTTTGACTAGCAGAGTATTTATTTCAACTTCCCCACACTTTAAAGGATTATTTGGTGTATTTGCCGATTCTCTTCCTGATAGTTATGGCGAATTGTTATTAGATAGATATTTGAAAAGAAAAGGAATTGACATTAGTTCACTTTCATCTCTAGATAGATTAGCGTACGTTGGCTCTTCTGGCATGGGGATTTTAGAATATATACCTGACTTCAGCGAGAAGCAAACTAATGAAAAAATTGATTTTGATTTAATTCAAAAAGAATGTAATGACCTTTTAAATTCAAAAGATATCGCGAATATAGATATTTTATATTCTTTGGCTGGTTCTAGTGGTGGCGCTAGGCCTAAGGCGCTTATCAAATATAAAGATGAAGATTGGATAGTGAAATTCTCTTCGAAATTTGATCCTAAAAATATCGCCGAACTTGAATACAAATATATGTCATTAGCCAAAGAACTAAAAATTAATATTCCCCAGATTGAATTAATCACTTCAGAAAAAGGAAACAAGTTTTTCCTCATCAAAAGATTTGACCGTATAAATGATCGTAAAATTCACATGATAAGTGCAGCCGCATTATTAGAATGTGATTTTAGAGCCCCATCTCTTGATTATAACGACTTAATTAAACTTACTAGAGTGTTAACAAACAATGATGAAGACGTTATCGAAATGTATAGGAGAATGGTGTTTAATGTTTTGATTGGTAATCAAGATGATCACGCGAAAAATTTTTCGTTTCTTTTTGATAGTAAAAAAATGATTTATCGTTTATCACCAGCGTATGATATTAGTCCAACTAAGACTTATTTTGGAGAGCACACAACTTCAGTGAACGGTAAGGGAAAAGGAATTAGTGATGAAGATATGATTATAGTCGCTATAAATAATAAGATTGATGTTTCTATCGCTAAAGATATTATCGATAAATGTCATGCATTATTAAGATAAAAACGTTTTCTACTTTTTATTTATTTTTCATTCAATAATGTAAAACTTTAATGTGCTTAAATATTTTATGCAAATTTCGAGTTGAACTTGAAAAAATACTAAATTATAATATAGTCAAAGGAAATCTATGATTGCAAGAACGATTAAAAAAGAAATTATTAAAAGTGTTAAAAACCGACCTGTTACTCTCATCACTGGTGCAAGGCAAGTGGGGAAATCGACTATTTGTTATGAACTAAAAAACGAATTAGGCTTTGCTTATGTTTCTTTAGATGATATTCGCCTTAGAGAAGAAGCTATTAACGATCCGGAACTATTTTTAGAAATACATCATTGGCCTATTATTATCGATGAAATACAACACGCTCCTAAATTATTTTCGGTCATAGAAGCGATAGTAAATAAACAAAAGATGGAAACCGGTTCTAATTATGGTATGTTCATCTTAACAGGTTCTGAAACGTATGAATTATTAAGTGGTGTTAGCGAATCTTTAGCGGGCCGCGTTTCAATCATTAGAATGTCACCTTTAAGCATGCGTGAGATAAAGGGGCAAGAAGAAAATATTTTTTCTTTTGATCCTTTAGTTTTAGCTAAGAGAAGTGAACAATTTACTCTAAGCTCTGACGAATTATTTAAAACCATTGTCAGGGGAATGTATCCTGAGCTTTACGCGAACGAATTGTTAAATAGTGAAGCATTTTACGCGGATTACGTCGCTACTTACATCGAACGAGATGTTTCTAAAATTATCAATTTAAAAGATAAATTAAAATTTTATAATTTTATCGAAGTGTTAGCCTCACTTACAGGCGAAGAATTAATTTACGATAAATTAGCGAAGGTAATCGGCGTTAGCCTCGATACTATCAAGGCGTGGATTAGCGTCTTAGTCGCGGGTGATATCATTTATCTTCTCGAGCCATATAATGAAATATCTTTAATTAAAAGAGTAGTGAAAAGACCAAAAATTTATTTTAATGATACTGGTCTAGCTTGCTATCTAGCGCATCTTAACGATGAAAAAGTGCTCATGAAATCTATTTTTAAAGGCCGTTTTATTGAAACTTATATCGTTAACGAAATTAAAAAGACTTTTCGCAATAATGGGAAGAAAGAAAATTTTTATTATTATAGAGATAGCAATCAAAATGAGATTGACCTCGTCATCTTAGAAAACGGCACCTTACATTTTGTCGAATGTAAGTCTGGTATCAAATTTGATAAGAAAGATATCAAAGCGTTTAAGCAATTAGCAACTTCATCTTATCAAATTGGCTATTCTTTCATACTTTGTAATACACCTTCATTGTATAAGATTGATGATTTAGTGTACGCCACACCTATCTCTTCTATTTAGTGGTGGAATATTTTTTTCAAAGAAAAAAAGAGATGATAAGTTATTTTAAATTTACATTTTCTAAGACGATGAATCTTTTTTCTTAGTTTTTACTATTTATTTTTTATATAAGATCATTCACTAATGATGAAAAACCATATTTTTAGAATCGTCAATATTCTTTAAACCAGAAGCTAATAAACAAGCTAAGGACAATTCATCAAAAGCATTAGAACTAGTATTAGAAGTACCTAATAAATTAGAAGAACGAGGATTTAAAGAAGTTGAAGAGCCGCTTGAAGAAGAAACTGAAGAACCTAATACACCAGAAATAGCAGGATTAAGAAGA
This sequence comes from uncultured bacterium, assembly GCA_949297055.1. Classification (GTDB taxonomy): domain Bacteria; phylum Bacillota_I; class Bacilli_A; order RFN20; family CAG-826; genus CALVUG01. The sequence goes on from CASFRI010000033.1 coordinate 54,041, forward strand.
AGTGGAAAATCCTATCTTTTAACGAACATTTATAAACAATATTTGTTATCTTCATAGGCGAAAGAAAAGCAAATTATTATCATTTCACTAGATAATGACTACGATGCTTTAATAAAAGTTGCTAATTCATTTTAAATAATAATTGTGCTCAATAGACCATTTCTTTCATATCACGATGAAAAGGTGTACTTTTAATTTCTTTAGAAGAATTTCTATTAAATAAGAATAGTTTAGATTTATAAGTTATAAAATCAAAATAAAAGGCCCTAGAAACGCATCTAGAGCTTTTATTAAGTAAGGACGATAAATTATGCGTTAGGGGGAGTTTCGCCTTGTGGTAATAAGTTTGCTACCACACCGATGATGATGAGAACAACGATTATTATCGCAATAATAATGATCCATTTTCTTCTTTTCTTCTTTTTAAGCTGAGCGGTCGCTTCTTCGATTTTAGCAATTCTTACTTGTTTATCATTTTGACCACGTTTAACAGCTTCGTTTTTTGTTAAAACATCGATCGCGGGCAAGTTAGTGAGCGGTTTATTCGCTAAGTTGGCTTTTAATAAATTTAAAGCATTTTGAATTTCAGCAATGTTATTTAAAGTAGTTCTTCTAATTTGAGCACAGTAGGCTTTAACATTTGGACTCTTATCTAAAACATTATTGAAGATATAAACTCTTACTGCGCTTTGCACTTGAATATCGTAACTATTGGCATTTCCGTCTTTATCATAATAAGAAATGGTAAGTGTATGCATATCATTTTCGCCAGATGTGCCTCTAAAACCTCCGCTTGCGGTATGATTAGCATTCATATCGATGAAGTTTTCAAAAGGACAGACGAATTGTTCTGCATCGTCGAAAACAAAACCAAATGTTTTATTATTATCATCGATGAAGAAGTAACAAAGTAAATCAGGTTGTAAATAAATAACTTTGCTATATTGTGAAGCATTCGTGACTGTTTCAAATCTGATTAAATTATCTTTAAAGACTTGATTGACGTCATATTTATCTTTTCTTGCTTTCCCGTTATTGATGTAATCATGATCAATATCAGCTTGTTCTGGATCTAAATTAACATCGCTTACGTAGACGTCGCGGTAAGTTTTTTTACTTCCATTATAGGTATTGTAACTAAGATCTTTCTTATCATCTAATAAAACATCTAATGATACGTTGAAATATGATGCCATCTTCTTTAATTTTTCAATATCAGGAATAGCTTCACCGCTTTCCCATTTGAAGACTGCTTGTCTAGATATATCAAAGACGTTCGCGAGTTCTTCTTGTGACATACCTTTTTGTTTTCTTAAGTTCATAATTTTGTCTGCAAGTTTCATAAATTTCTAAACTCCTTGTTTCGTTAGCCTTATTGTAAAGGAAAAGTAGACACTAAAAAAAGTAACTGCTGGTTAAAAAGTTGTTAACTAGCACTTTACATTTTGCCATTTTTTAAGTTTTTCTTAATTTTTTTATCACAAAACGAGACAAAATTGTTAAGAAATGATGAATGAAACAATGTGGCTAAAAAGATGAATTAAATGACGCTATACGAGCGAAGTGACGTTAAAATTCTTTCTGCTTTTTAGATTAGATTTAGGTGTTTAACAAGATGTTTTCGCTTTAAAAATTAGCCTAGAATAAAATGGCCTACCTTAAAATAGGCTAATTCGTTTAATTGTAAGCGTGCGAATTTAAGGAGACGATACTTTTTGGTTCTTTAAAAAAAGTTACACAACTTGGTTATCAAAGTATTGGAGCAGATACAATTTATAAAGAATATTCATAAGCCGAGGTATTAGTGAAAAAAGCAAGTCTAGAATTCTATTATGTCGTTAACGAAATGAGTGCAACTATTATTGGTTCGCGCTATGGCTAACAATATGACGATCCAGCGCCTAATATTACATATTCTTGTTCTTTAGAAGAATATAAATCGATTGAAGAAATTCAATAAATTTTAATCGCTAAAAGGAATAAATTTTGAAAAGTTATGATAATTTTCATAATTAATATATAAAATATATTATAGTGTTATAAATAGTGAAAATTAGTGAAAAAATAATGAAATTTATGTTAAAATTAAAATATGATTAAAGTTCATTATGATACAGAAATTTTATCTTACATTCTTAAAATAGAAGAAAGAAAAGCTGCGATAGGAAGAGTGGAATTACCTTTTAA
>CASFRI010000034.1 GCA_949297055.1 uncultured bacterium
CCCTGATATGGTCGAAAACTTAGTGGATTTGTATGAATTTTCTAAAATTTATCATGCTCAAGATAATACGAAATATGGTTTCGAATTTTCTTTAAATGATTTTTATTTCTCTAGTGGTTATCTATTTAGTTATGGAGCTTATTTATTTGGTAACAATAACCGTGACGATAGCGATATCGGTTTACATGCCGGAAATGCAAAATATGGTGTCCAAGTGTTAAGACAATTTGCCGCAGAGATGAGTGCAGCTTGTATCGATGATAGCGCAAAGCTTGCTATCTCTGGGGCGATGGCGTCAGGTAAATATTTCTCTAGCGTGACTACTCCTGATGTAAGAAGTGTCATCGTTTCAACCTTAGCGACGACTTATCAAAGTGAAAAAGGAATAAGCTTAGAAGAAGCGACCGCTTTAGCGGAAGAAAATGTCATCGGTGTGCCATTCCCTGATTTACCAGCGAACGGTGATTTAACTAATCCTAGCGATGAAATAATCGAATGTAAGCAGATGGGTGGCATTAATGGCTATGCGATGTCAAGTTATACGAAATATCCTAACGCTTCCTTAGCGTTCATCAATTTCGCGACGTCTTATGAGATGGCGAAATTAAGAGAAGAAATTTTACAGATCGCTCCCGCAAGAAGTGACGTTTCGGCTGAATCGACTGAACTTTCACAACAACTTTTCGATCGCGTCTCTAACGGTAGCATCGTTCTTATGCCTTCAATTAAAGCTATCGACCAAGTGTGGACCCCAGCTGGCTCTTTTATGGGTGACGTCGCGGCGGATCCAAATCGCGGGGCGAACGCTAAATATGATACGTTAGACAAGATTCAAGCCGCTTTAGAACAATTATCAAAAGACATTTACGATGCGATTCATTTATTAGATCGATAATGTTAATTATTTACTTTCCAAAGTAAAAGGAGGAAAAGTTGATGAAAAGAGCCTTTCGAAAATCAGGAATTAAAATAAGTGATTCTTGGACGAATTTTATCAACTTCTTCAAAGTTGCAAATTCGAACACTAAAGCCAGCATGGGGCTTATGGGCTTAGGCCAATTTATGTATCATCAAGTAGGCCGAGGCATCATGTATTTAGGTGTGGAGATTTTAGGTATTCTTTTCTTTGCTATCTATGGTTTCCAATGGATCGTTGGTCTATTTACCTTAGGAACGGTACAAGGTGATCCTTGGACTGGAAAGAAAGGTGATGATTCGGTCATCTTCATGTTATTAGGCCTTATGTCCGTCTTCCTATTAATTTTATTTATCGCACTTTATATTTCGAATGTACGCGATGCGAACAATACATCTAAATTAGTGTTGAAAGGTGAAAAACCAAAGAAATTTAAAGACGATTTAAAAGACTTATTAGATAAGAAGTTTTATAAGACAGTCTTATTCTTACCATTACTCGGTACGATCATCTTTAGCGTCATTCCAATCGTCTTCATGATCTTAGTGGCGTTTACAAATTATGGTGAACCTTATATTCCTCCTGTCTTAGTGGATTGGGTAGGATTAGAAAATTTCATCCAAATTTTCTCCTTGGGAGATATTGGTCCGACGTTCTTTAAAATCTTAGGGTGGAATATCCTTTGGGCTGTGGCGACGACGTTATTAAATTATGTTTTAGGTTTACTTTTGGCTATCTTACTTAATAAAAAGATTGTCAAAGGCAAATTCTTCTGGCGATTATTTCCTATTTTAGCTTATGCTATTCCGGGTTTTATTACTTTGACGGCTTTCAAATTTATGTTCGCACAAGGTGGTCCCATTAACAATATGATTACCTCTAATGGGGGAAGTCCTATTCCATTTTTAACAGAAGATGGGACGTGGTGGGCGAGATTTATCGGTCTAATGATCAATGCTTGGCTCACCGTTCCAAGCGTCATGCTTTTAGCGACTGGTATTTTAAGTAACATCAATAGCGATCTTTACGAAGCCGCCAAAATTGATGGCGCGGGCTCAGCCAGACAATTTAAAGATATTACTTTACCATTCGTCATCTTCGCGACGACTCCAACTTTAATTACTTCTTTCATTGGTAATTTTAATAATTTCGGTGTGTTTTATTTCTTAAGGTCAACGATTACCACTGAAGGCTATTTTGTCTCTAACGATACAGATTTATTGATCAACTGGTTATATCGTCTTTCCATCGACAACAAATATTATTCCATTGGGGCAGCCATATCATTAATTATATTTATAATTACTTCGTCTATTTCTTTAATTATATACATTAAATCCCCAGCTTATAAGAAGGAGGATACTTTCCGATGAAAACTATGACTTTAAATCGGCCGAACACTAAGGCGATGAATTACAAAGTAAAAAAAGTCCTTGGGGCGATTGCAATTTATTGCGTTTTAATTGTCGTTTGCGCTATTTTCCTCTTCCCTTGCTTATGGCTTATCTTATCTTCCTTTTCAGCGACGGGTTCACTTTATGACACTCCAGGGTTTTTTCCTGAAGCTTATTCTTTCGATGCTTTCATCAAATTGTTTACCGATACGGCGAATTATAATTATCCACAGTGGCTCGCTAATACGTTAGTGATAGCCATCTTCAATTGTATTTTCTCTACTCTTTTAATTATTGGCACAGCTTACGTCATCTCTTACTTTCAGTTTAAAGCTAGAAAAGGATTGATGAAATCCGCTTTGGTGCTTTCGATGTTTCCAAGCTTCATGGGAATGACTGTCATCTACCTTTTGATGACACAATTTAATATTGTTAATAATATTTGGGGTTTAATTTTAATTTATTCTTGTACAGCGCCTCTAGGCTATTTAGTGCAAAAGGGTTTCTTCGACACGATTCCTCAATCGATTTATGAAGCTGCTAAAATTGATGGAGCGACGAATGCAAAAATATTTGCGACCATTACATTACCTTTAGCAAAACCTATTATCGTTTATACGGCTTTAACAAGTTTTACTTGGCCGTGGTCAGATTTTATTCTTCCTAAATTATTATTAATCGATAAGAGCAATTGGACAGTAGCGGTTGGTCTTATGCAATTAGGGCAAAACGAATTTGCAAGATTCGCCGCCGGTAGCGTCTTCATCGCTGTTCCAATCGTCGTCTTATATTTCTTCTTAGTTAAGCATATGGTCAATGGTATGACTAGTGGTGCTGTGAAAGGATAATTTGTTATGACAAAAGTTACATTAGTGGACGTCTCTAAAGTTTACAAAGGAAATGTTCGAGCAGTTTCTGATTTTAATTTACAAATTGAAGATGGTGAATTTATCATCTTCGTTGGGCCATCGGGCTGTGGAAAATCAACAACTTTAAGAATGATCGCTGGTCTAGAAGAAATTACTTCCGGTAAGATTTATATTGGTGATAAATTAGTGAACAATATCGAACCGCGTGACCGCGATATTGCGATGGTTTTCCAAAACTATGCTTTATATCCTCATATGTCCGTATTTGATAATCTCGGCTATTCTTTAAAATGTCACCATGAAAAGAAAGAAGTTATCAAAGAAAAAGTTAATAATGTTGCAAAACTTTTAAATATCGAAGAATTATTAGAAAGAAAACCAAAAGAACTTTCCGGTGGGCAAAGACAAAGAGTCGCCTTAGGGCGTTGTCTTATTAGAAATCCGAAAGCCTTCTTATTCGATGAACCTTTATCAAATTTAGATGCCAAACTTCGTGTTCAAATGCGTAGCGAAATTTCTAAGTTACATAAACAAGTAGAGGGAACTTTTATTTACGTCACTCACGATCAAACTGAGGCGATGACGATGGGAGATAGAATCGTCGTCATGAAAGATGGTTTCGTCCAACAAATTGATACACCGGTGAATTTATATGAACATCCTGTCAACGTTTTCGTCGCCACTTTCTTAGGTTCACCTCAGATGAACATTTTTAAAGTCACTTTAAAAGGTGATAAGTTAATTTTAGGTGAAAATACTTCTTTAACTTTATCTGAGAAGACGAAAAATAAGATGATGGTAGGTTACGATGAACAAAATTTAATTTTAGGTATTAGACCTTCAGATTTTGATATCGCTAGTAAAGAAGATTACGATTTCTACGTCGAAAAGATTGATTTAATAGAAAAGCTTGGCAATGAGACGTTACTATATCTATCATTACCAGGAAGAGAAGAAAATACGATCGTTTCATTAAAGATGGATATGGGTGATGATTTAAAAGGTCCTATCTATCTAAAAGTGAATAAAGATAAGATTCATCTATTTAATGAAGAAGAAGTTTCCATCTTAAAAATTAACGATTATAACTACATCCCCGTCACTTTAAAACTTGAAGCTGCGGATTTGATCATCGATAAGAAATATACGATCAAAGATTTCTTAAATAAGTCCTTAGTGAATTCGTTTGCAAGTGAAGAAGGTAAAATTAGAGTGCCTTCTGAAACTTTTAAACTTAAACGCGAGAACGACGATGATTTTGAAATTGAAGTGGAAATTAGAGCAAAAGATGTTCGTTCTAGGTCTAACGTCTATTTTGCTAGGATGAAAAAAGACCATATTCGTATCACTTTTATGTGTACGAAAGATAATAACTTTAAAGTCGGTGATAAAGTTAAACTTTACGCGCCTTTAAATACGTTAAGTGTATGCGATAAAGACGATAATGTGATTATGGTCGATGATGAAATTAATAAACCTATTATCGATGTCGAAACGAAAAAGATTGGGCAAGAATTTTATGTCATCCATGAAGATAAGGCTTTCATTAAAGCTCATAAATATTTGCTCGTGACAAAACTTTACGATTTAAATACGAAAATGCTTTTAGTATGTGTCGATCAAAAAGGCGAAAATTTAACTTTAGGAATCGATCGCAATGATGATTTCTTCAATGGTATGCTTTTATATACTAAAGTGAAAAAAATTAAAAAAGAAAAGAAATAAAATATTTATTTTAAAATTTTAAACGTATCAAATTTCTATATATTTTCATTTTGATTTTTCTCGTTTATTTTAATAGTTCAATCTTATAAAATTGAGATATGGAAAATTCAAGTTTAAGACATCTTGCTGATTCGCTTTATTCTTTTGCTATATCGTTAAACGAAGTTGAAATTAGATTAATAACAAAGAAAGATGATGATATTTTGTATGTGGAATTAATGTATAACGAAAAATATCAGTTCCATAAGAGCGTCAAATTTTTAAAGATGAAGAAAGTTGCAAGCGATGATGCAAAAGATTATTATGTCATTAGACTTAAGCTTACTGATAAAAGACTGGCTTACGTCTTTAAAATTACTTTAGAAGATGGAAGTATCAAATATTTTAGTGAATTTGGGGTAAGCGATAGTTACGATATCAAGCAAGGGCAATTTAATTTCTTCCAAGTTTCTTATATCAATAAGAATGATCTAATTAAAGTTAGTCCCGTTTTAGCGAATAGACGTTTTTATCAAATCTTCGTCGATAGATTTAATAAAGAAAATAATTTAAGTCCACGCATCAACATAAGATGGGGTGATGATATTACTTCTTCTTCCATCGCTGGCGGAACGTTAAAAGGTATCATTGATAAACTTGATTACATCGAGTCTTTAAATGTGAATGCTTTATATCTTACGCCTATTTCTGAAGCTGAAACGAATCATAAATATGACACGATTGATTATTTTAAAGTCGCAAGTGACTTCGGAAGCGATATCGATTTAAAAAATCTTGTCGATGAAGTGCATAAAAGGAAAATGATCATCTTACTTGATGGTGTTTACAATCACGTCTCCACGCATTTCTTTGCTTTTGAAGATGTAAAAAAATATGGAAAGAAATCTAAATATTACGATTGGTTTTATATCGATGGGGATGAAGTCGATATGAAGAAAGGTAATTACGAATCTTTCGGTACCGCAAAATTCTTGCCTAGACTTAATCTAAATAATTTAGAAGTGCAAGATTATTTAATTGAAGCTGCGAAGCATTACGTCATTAATTTTAGCATCGATGGATATCGTTTGGATGTAAGTGATGAAATTCCTCATTCATTTTGGATAAGATTAAAAAATGAATTAAAAAAGATTAAAAATGATATCGTCTTACTTGGCGAAAATTGGCATGATGCGCATGCATTTTTAAACGATGGATTCGAATTTGATAGCATCATGAATTACGCTTTTACGCGTGATGTTTTAGATTACGTCGCTTATGAAAGAATTGACGCAATAAAGTTTAAAAATCGCTTAGTGAGCAACTATTTTCGCTACAAAACGCCGATAAATTACAATTTATTGAACTTACTTTCTTCGCACGATATTCCGCGTTTTTATAGCGAATGTAAGGAAGATATTGATAAGTTATTTATCGGTTATGCCTTACTTTATACTTACATTGGTGTGCCTTGTTTATATTACGGTGATGAGATTGGTCTAACCGGCTTAGCGGATCCAAATAATCGTAAGTGCTTCGATTGGGATGAACGCAAGTGGAACCTCGATATTTTAAAGATGATTAAAGCCTTAGCAAAAATTCATGAAGAACAAAATATTAATAGCTTAGGTATTAGTGTAGATTGTGATAAGAACTTATTCATCTTAAAAAGATTTGATGAAGAAAAAGAAATTAAACTTATCATCAATATGAGCAAAGATGTTTCTGCTTACCAAATAGATGATGAAGAAATTCTTCTTAGCCATAACTATAAAGAAGATAAATTATTAGCCAAAAGTTTCGTTTTAACTCTCAATAAATTGAAGTAAGCCACGTGATAAAATTTCGTATATCCGAAAAATTGTGAGATGAAAATTGTTAATTTTGCCTATTTTTGTGTATAATTATGTTATAAAATTTCGTATATCCGAAAAATTAGGAGATGAAAATGATGTTTGCAAGAGATTTATATTTACACCAATTGATCGCTAAAAAAGATAGTAGTTTAGTTAAAGTCATCACCGGCATTCGTCGCGTTGGTAAATCTACTTTGCTCTTCTCTTTGTTTTATAATTATCTACTTTCCATTGGTGTCAAAGAAGAAAACATCATCAAAATTCAATTAGATAAGATGAGCGATTTTAAATATCGTAATCCTTATCATCTTTTAGATTACGTGAAGACGCGCATGGTTTACGCTCATGAAAAATATTATCTTTTCATCGATGAAATTCAATATTTAGATAAAGCGACGGTAGAAGGGGTAAATGGTTCCATCTACATTTACGAATTATTAAATGAGTTAAATAGTTACGATGCACTAGATATCTACGTCACTGGTTCGAATTCGATGATGTTATCGAGCGATATTCTTTCTATCTTCCGCGGAAGAATTGATGAAATTAGAGTCTATCCTCTAACTTATAAGGAATATTTTACGAACGTCGAAGATAAAAAAGATGCTTTGAAGAATTATTTAATTTATGGTGGCATGCCTTTGATTTTAGAGATGAAAAGTGAGCAAGAAAAAGATGATTACTTACATAATTTATTAAAAAATGTGTACCTAAAAGATATTATCGAAAGACATCATATCGAAGAAAATAAAGATGTTTTAGATGCTTTATTAGCCTTTCTATCTTCTTCGACATCCTCTTTAGTTAGCGTCACTAAATTAGCGAACACTTTTAAAACTAACTTAAAACGTAACGTCGCCCCATCGACGATAAATAAATATCTTACTTATTTTAGCGATGCTTTCATCGTTAAAGACGCCCGAAGATACGACGTTAAGGGTCGAAAATATATCGGCTCTCCGCTCAAATATTATTTTGTCGATACGGGTTTAAGAAATGTTTCGATCAATTTTCGTCAAGTGGAAGAAAATCACTTGATGGAAAATGTCATCTTCAACCATTTGCGAGTCTTAGGTTTTAAAGTTGACGTCGGCAATTATAATTATAATTATAAGGTCGAAGGAAAAAATTATAAGAAACAATTAGAAATTGATTTCGTCGCGACGAAAAATAATACGAAATATTACATCCAATCTGTCCATACGTTAAGCGATGAAAAAAAATACCTTGAGGAAACGAAAGCTTTCGATCTTTTAAAAGATGCATTCAAAAAGATCATCGTCGAAAAGGAATGTCTTTTAGCTTATTTTGATGAACGAGGTTATTATCATACGAGCTTAGAAGACTTCTTGTTAGATGATAAGTGGATGTAGTCTTTTTATGACCTTCATTCACCTCATCTTTCAATTAGTGAAATATTTTTATAACTCCTTGTTTATTTTTTAAATAAATTTTTATATCATATTGCTTGTATTTCATTAGGATTACAAGGTATGGAACAAGAACGGTTAAATAAAATATACAAAGCGACATCGAGACAAATCTACGATGAATTTAATACTTCCGCACATGGGCTCAGCGCGAAAGAAGCGGAAGAAAGATTATTAAAAAATGGACCTAATATTATCGCTAAGAAGAAAAAAGAAAATATTTTTAAAGTCTTTTTTAAAAACTTCACCTCCATGTTAGCGATCCTCCTTTGGATTGCTGGGACGATTTCTATCGTCGCTTGCTTCATCGCTGAAGAAAGTGAATCTTCGATCGGACCTTTAAAAGATCCAGGGATGCTTTATCTCGCTATCGCGATATTTTTAGTTAATATCATCAACGGTCTATTTTCATTTTTTCAACAACATAAAGCGATGAAATCGACCGAAGCACTTTCGAAGATGCTTCCAACTTACGCCCGTGTCATTAGAGACGGCCAAGAACAACAAATCGAAGCGAAAGATTTAGTCGTCGGTGATATCATCATCCTTTCTGAAGGGGATAGAATAAGCGCGGATGCGCGTATTTTAAACTGCAACGATTTAACGTGTAATCAAAGTGCTTTAGATGGTGAGGCGACGCCTTCAAGAAAGACGAGCGAACCACATAAAGAATTACCGGAAACTTCCATCCGTGCGAAAAATATCGTCTTCGCTGGAACTTCAGTTTCTACCGGCACGGCAAGATGCGTCGTCATCGCCACAGCGATGGATACGGAATTTGGTAAAATTGCTTCTTTAACGCAAGAAATCGGTGAATCTAAATCGCCTTTAGAACATGAAGTAGAAAAGATGACTAAGACTATTGCTTTAATTGCTTTAAGTATTGGTTTAATTGTCTTTATCTTCTCCGTCATTACTTATGGTGTAGTGGAAGGCTTCGATAAGCCAAGTATGTATCTACAACAATTTGTCGTGGCGTTAGGAATGATTGTTGCTTTCATTCCAGAAGGGCTACTGCCCACAGTTTCTTTATCGTTAGCGAAAGCTGTGCAAAGACTTGCTAAAGAAGGGGCATTAGTGAAATCTTTATCTAAAGCTGAAACGCTTGGTTCGACGACTGTCATTTGTTCAGATAAAACGGGCACTTTGACGAAGAATGAAATGACCGTTAAATATTTATATTTACCGACGGGCGAACTTAGCGTCACCGGAAGTGGTTATTCTTTAAAGGGCGAAATTTTAAATGAAAGAAAAGAACCGATTACGGCTTTAAATAATAAAGACTTAAAAGCGTTACTTACTTGTGGAGCATTATGTAGTGATGCCAAAATCGTCCATAAGAAAGAAGAGAATAGATTTATCGTCTTAGGTGATCCTACTGAAGCTTGTTTAGGTGTCGTCGCAGAAAAAGGTTTAGTAAGTGGGCCAAATATTACACGAATTACCCCCCGCATTAGAGCTTTACCTTTCGATAGCGTAAGAAAGATGATGACGACTATCCATCAACTAGACCGCGAAGTCGATGGGGCGCAGCGTATCGCTTATACGAAAGGTTCGCCAAAAGAATTAATTGATAAATGTAAATATATTTTAGAGAACGGTAAAATAAGAGAAATTAATGAAGATGATAAAAAGAAAGCTATGGCGGCGAATGATAAATACGCAAGAAATGGCTTAAGAGTTTTAGGTATGGCACTTCGTTACATTAAGCGAAGCGATAAACTTCCTCTTGCTATTTCGGATTATACGCCTGAACTCATCGAACAAGATCTAACTTTCCTTGGCCTAGAAGCGATGCAAGATCCGCCAAGAGAAGGGATTGAAAAAGCGATTGCAACGTGCCATAAAGCTGGCATTAAAATTATCATGATTACGGGCGATTATTCTTTGACCGCTTTAGCGATAGCAAGAAATATCGGCATCGTTAAAGGCGAAGATCCGCACGTCGTAAGTGGGGCGGAACTTAATGCCATGGACGATGATGAACTAAAGACTTTACTTAAAGGGGAAATCATCTTTGCAAGGATGGCGCCAGAACAAAAATATCGTATCGTTTCTTGCTTACAAGAACTAGGGGAAATTGTCGCTGTGACGGGAGATGGGGTAAATGACGCACCCGCACTTAAAAAAGCCGATATCGGTATCGCTATGGGCATCGCCGGCACGGATGTTGCAAAAGATGCAGCGGATATGATTTTAACTGATGATAATTTTGCTTCTATCGTCACCGCGATTGAAGAAGGTAGAACAATTTTTGCTAATATTAAGAAATTTATTACTTACATCTTCAATTCGAACGTTCCAGAAGCGATTCCCGTCTTAATTCCATTGCTCACTATTGGAAGAGTGCCGATGATGCTTACTATCTTAGAAGTTTTAATCATCGACTTAGGGACGGATATGCTTCCAGCTTTAGGCTTAGGTTCAGAAAAACCGATGCCTGGCATCATGGATAAGCCACCGCGTAAGAAAGATGAACATTTAATTACGAAGAAGCTTTATGGAAGGGCGTTCTATCTAGGCTTAGTCACTTCCGCTTTAGCGGTCTTCGCTTACTTTATGTACGTCTATTTCCAAACTGGTTCATTCACTGGTTTCCCCGTACAAGGAAGCGAATATTGGATGTCTTCGACCAGCGTCATCTTAGCGAGCATCGTCTTATGTCAAGTCGGGATGGTCTTCAATTGTCGTACGGAAGAAGATTCAACCTTTAAGGTTGGTCTATTCTCCAATCGTTCAATTTTAATTGGTATCGTCGCCGAAATTGCCTTACTTATCATCGTCTTATTCGTTCCGATGTTAAATACGGTCGTCTTAGAGACGAATGCCATCTACGATTACCGCATTTGGCTCATCATGTTCACCTTCCCATTTATCGTCATCGGCATCGAAGAATTAAGAAAATATCTTAAAAGACGTAAAAATGTTATAAAATGTAAGAAAGTAGAGGAATAGTTTTATGAAAGTACTCATCGTCGGTTCAGGAAAATTTGGTTCCGCTTTAGCTTTAGAACTTTACAGGCGCGGCCACACTATTACAATCATCGATTTATCACCTGATAAATTTTACGATTTAGGGGCTGATTTTAATGGAACTCAAATTGTCGGTAATGGGATGGATAAAGATATTTTAGAAGAAGCTGAAATTGAATATACGGACATCTTCGTTGCTGCGACAGGAAGCGATGAAATTAATAGTGTCATGGCTAAGATTGCTAAAGACATTTACTATGTAAAACACGTCATTGCTCGTATTTATAATCCTAGAAAAGCAAAGATTTTTGAAGCTTTAGGTATTAGAACGATATCTGTGACTGGTTTTGCTGTCGATAGAGCAATCGAACTTGTTTCGTTCAATAATTTTGATTCACTAGCGTTATTAGGTCGCGATGCTTCGACAGAAATTGTTCGTATCACAGCGACCCCAAGCGTCGAAGGCATGCTTTTAGAAGAAATTGAAGAAGAACAAAATATTAAAGTTATCGCTATTGTAAGAGATGATACTTCTTTTATTCCTAGGAAAGAAGATGTCATTCGAACAGGTGATATTCTTTACATCGTTTCTCGCACTTCCGCGAAACGTACTTTAAAAAATATTTTAGGAATTTAGGAGGAAAGAATAATTATGTATGCATTAATTATTGGTGGTGGACAAATTGGCACTTATATGGCCGACCTCTTAAAGAAAAATGAATGTGAATTCACAGTTATCGATTTCGACCAATCACATATTCCTGGCTTAATTAAAAAGTTTGGTGAAGATCACGTCTTATTTGGTGATGCAAGCGATCCTAACGTTTTAGCGACCGTGCACATCGATAAGGCGGATGTCGTCGCTTGCGTAACGGGGCACGATGAAACGAATTTAGTTTGTTCAATGATCGCTAAATTTGAATTCCAGGCGCCGAGAGTCATCGCTCGAGTCAATAATCCTAATAATGCTTGGTTATTTAATTTCGGAATGGGTGTGGATGCATCTATTAACCAAGCTGATATTATTGGTCATTTAGTCGTCGAAGAAATGAGCATGCGTTCATTCTTAACTTTGTTAAAACTTTCCAAAGGTGGACATTCAATCGTCCAATTAGTGGCGAATGAAGGTAGTGTCGCGGTCGGTAAAAAAGTAAGCGAACTTCATCTACCGAAGTCCGCTTTGATGATCGCTATTTATCATGGTGAAGATTTAATTGTCCCAAACGGTCAAACGATGATTTATCCAGGGGATAGAATTATGTTCTTCGCTAGCGATAATTTGTTTAAAGAATTAGAAGAAATATTCTCTTAATTTGTCGTCTCGTCTTTTTCCTTTCCGAAAGTCTCTTTTCTACGTCTAAAATTCTTGATGCTAGAAGAGAGATTTTTTAATTCTTCTTTACTTAGTTCTTCTAGATGCTCTAATTTGTCTAAAAGATAAGAAGTGGAAGCATTAAATTTTTGATTCATTTTTTCTTGATAATAAGTTAAGAATATAGCTGGAATAATAGCGATGATAAAGACGCCATAGATGACAAGTAAGACAGTTAAAATTCTTCCAACCACTCCGCTTACCCAAATATCGCCATAACCGATAGTAAAAACACTAGCAAAGCTAAACCATAAAGCATCGCCATAATTTTCTATATTAGAATATTGAGTAACACTTGTGTTAGAAGTAAAAAAGATGATGGTAGCCATGATGAAGAAATAGATGATGAACC
>CASFRI010000035.1 GCA_949297055.1 uncultured bacterium
GAAGATGATGACCACAAACCAAGTTTTCAATGATTTAAAAAGAGAATAATTGAAGCTAAAATCTCTATTTTTGAAAAAGCAAAGCTTTTGCTTCTTTTTGTCGTATCTTTTTGTAAAAATTTATAAGATAATAGTTGTATGGATCCAAAAGAAATTGAAAGAAAAAATAAATCAAGATTTCGCATTTTCATGGTCATCGTATTTTTAAATATTGCTTTAATTGGTTATTTAGCCTACCAGATATATTTAATGTTTTCTAACATCTAATTAGTGATTATTTATATTGTTATTATTTTCGCCTAGCAAGGCTTTAGTTTGGTTATAATCATCGAGTGATTTGTCATAAATTTGACTCGCTAATTTTCTAATTCTAAAAGATCTAGCAATGAAGGCTTGAACGACGACAAAAAACCAAATGATAGAAGTAATAATAAGAGGAACAAATATGTAACTGCCCCAAGCATCAACTGAAAAGTGAGGGCTATTTAATAAAGCTGGCCAATCTGAAATGACAGTTATTCCAAATATCTGTGTCGTAGGACAATTTTCAAAATCCCAAAGGAATAGAAGTGTAGCAAAACCTTTGCCACCTTCTCCATCAGGCGCACCCCAGTCACCAAAAATGTTCGCATTCCAATTGCCTGTTGCTAAATAATAGATTAATAAAAACGTCGTAGCGATTAAAGCGATGATAATTGGAATACGTGCTTGTTTATATAAATATCTCCAACTTTTTTTCTTTGCTATCTTTTTAAAATGTTTTTTATCAGAGACAACGCCTGTTACAACTATATCATGCATTAAGCGATCTATAGCTTTTCCTTGTTGCTTCATTATTTTTGTAACGAGCATCCCAATAAGACCAATGAGGACAAAAAGTAAAACAAAAACGATGACAAGAGCAATGATGATACGTTTATCATTTTCGCTTAAGGCAATGTAAGAAATAATATTAGTCATCATCATCACCTGCCAATTCATCGTAAACATCTAACTTATCATTTTCTTCATAGTTAAAATTATTTTGATTATTATCTTCTATGACTTTAGGCTCACTAGTGGTTAAAGGAGTAGTGGTTTGTTCCTCGTTAGCTTTATTAATTGGTTCATTAGGGTAATTAGGTTGATTGTTATTATATTGTGAAACATTATTGTTTTGAGGTGGATAATTATTAGGTTGTTGATAGTTTTGAATAGGAGCTTGATTATTCGTATATGCGACCGTTTGAGGTTGATTTCTATTAGCGATATTTGCAAGTACTTCTTTGGCTTTTTTATCTTCATCTAATTCATCAAATAGTGATCGACCCATGAAGAAGAGAACAACCGCTTTAAAAAACATAAATGTAATAATAAAGAATGAAAAGAGTGCGTAAAGGGCAACAAAAGCAAGCAAAAAAGGTAGTCCAACGACGTAAAGTATACCTTTTCCTAGTGATTTAAAAAAACTAATCATCGATCGCTTTCTCCTTCACTAATTATCTTACGTCTATCAAAAAAATTCATTATTAATGTATTAATTAAATCAACAAAAATGAAAAGTAGAGGTAAAATTGAGACCGCTAGTAGTTGATTAGGAGGTGCAATTAGTTCATAAAATAAAGCAAATAAAACGATGAAAAGAAAGAATGATCCACCTAACGATAGATATATCCAAAGTTTTTTCTTAACACATAAATTTATTAAAGTTAAACAAGAAAAATATAAGGCACATATTAAGAAAACATAACTTGCCTCGCTACAAAAGAAAGCAAAAAATAATGTTAACACTAGAAATAATGTAGTTAAAATATCGTTTACATATGATTTTAAAGGTGTAGTTATTAAAGCAAAATTAAATTTTTTGATTTCACTACTTATTGCAATGTAAGAAAAAGTTGTTTGAGCAAAAGCAATAATAAATATAAAAGCAGGAACAATTGTGTATATATAATTCTTATTGACAAGGTTAAATAGAGTTAAAAATTGTTCAATTAAGCTCGTCTCATATATAGCATCAATTAAAGGAATCATCGCATAACTTAATAGGAATTGTAAAATAGCGGTGGCAAATAAAATTATGGAGCTATGAATCTTTATTCTTATTAAGTAGCCAAAGGCTAAACCTGTAAAAATAGCAGGTATTAGATAAAAGATAGTATATTGCATATTATACATTGTGATAATAAGACTAATACCTATCGTGGAGACAATGTAAATAAGAAAATATTTAGGTTTGCAATAAAGAGCAATTATTACACTAGTGAAAGGTAAAATAATGACTAAAAATAAAGAAATAATTGGAAGCCAAGTAGCAAATAAAGAAAAAAGAGCGTTAATGGCGCCCATGATAGCCATCAAAGTCAAATTTTCAACAATAGTGTTTCTTTCTTTAATAGTCATGCTTAAATCTTATCACAAGATGAACATTTTTTACTTAAAAACGTGTATTAATTATTATGAGAAAATTATTTATTTTATTTTTGTTACCTCTTTTGCTAATGGCGTGCGATAGCCAAAATACGATTTATTCATATGTTGATGTCAAAGATAAACATTTAACATACGAAAATATATTTTTGCTTACAAATTCCCATTATTTTATTTATGTTTATTCCGGTGGATGTTACGTATGTGCTTCCATTAAACAAGATATTATTAATTATAGTTTGAAACATGAAAATTTCTATTTTTTACTTTATTGTCATGAATTTGTTCCAACGAGTGAAGATTTTGATCAGTCTTCAATTTTAGGTGCAAGTAAAAATAGTGAAATTTATCTAATAGGAACTCCAACTATGTTAGAAATAAAAGAAGGTAAAATTTCTGAGTATTATTTAGGTATGGAAAAAATTCTAACAAAGTTAGGGCTTTTTTGATATAATGTTTGACGTACGAGGTTTTAGAGTATGAGTAGAGAACGTATTAGCCTAACATCAAAGACAGATAAGGTTTTATTCGGAAATGCCTGGACTGTTGAAAATCCTATTGCAAATGTCATCATCGTCACTGGTATGAAAGAAACATCGAGTCGATATGATGATTTTGCTAAATTTTTAAATGATAATAATTTAAACGTTTATTGCATTGACCATTTTGGTCAAGGCGAAAATGTTATTGAGAATAAGGAATGCTTAGGTATTTGGCCTAAATCAGGTTTTAGAAAATTTGTTAATATTTTAGATGAATTAGTCGCTAAACTACGTTTGTCATGTTTACCAACTTATATTGTTGGCCATAGCATGGGCTCTTTTGTAGTTCAAGATTATATCCAGCGTTACACTAAACATATTTCACGCGTCGTCATGGTTGGTTCTGCTAAAATTACTGGTGCAGGATTTGCTTATCGTTTAGCTAAACTCATAACGACGAAGAAAAATGTTGATAAGCCTTCTAAATTTTTGGATAAATTAGTGCTTGGTAATGTCAATAAACGTTGTCCAAAACCTTTGAAATGCGAAGCTGATTGGCTTTCTACAAATGAAACGAATAACGAACAATTTATGATTAATCCACTATGTGGAGGTATCTATTCTCATGGCTTTTATCGTGAATTCTTAAAAGGTTTATCTCGTCTTTGGAAAAGACGTTTTGTTAAAAAGATTCGTAAAGACATGTCCATCCTTATCGTCTCTGGGGCAGAAGATCCAATTGGTGGTTATTCAAAACGTGTCATGAAATTAGATAAGATGTATAAAATGCTCGGTCTTAATGACGTTACGACTATTCTTTATCCAAATATGCGTCACGAAGTTCTAAATGAAAATGGAAAAGAAGTCGTCTATAACGATATCTTGAATTTCTTGATTGGCGATATTAAAGAAGATGCAAAAAAGGTCGATAAACAAGACCGTACAATGTAAAAAATTAAATAAATTAATTATTAACTAGAAAAAACAATGCCAAGGCGTTGTTTTTTTGTCTATAATAAAAGCATGAACAAAAAATTAGTTGTTACGAATGCATTGATGTATTTAATACTAATCTTCATCGCATACTTTGGTGAAGCGGTCGCTCTTTTTTCTAGCGATTATTCAAGTAAGATTGGTAACGTCGAGCATATCTTGTTTTTTGTTTCAATCGTCATCATGCTTATCGTCTATTTCTTTTTGGAAAGAAAAAATCGAAATTTAAAGCCATCCTTCCTCATCATTAGCGTCATGACTTTATTAGTTATTTCTAATATCGTTGCTATTTTTGTTACTCCACTTAGGGAAGTAGTAAGAATTGGTTTAACTGATGGAACTTACATTGAAGCTTTGGTGACTCACACTCATTACGACCAAGTTGAGGCTGTGATTTACATTCTTTTAACTGCTTTATGCGTCTACTTGTTCATGGTGCTCGTGCCAAGAAAATTTTATTCCTTAAGACAATTAAGATATTTTTTCGTTATTTTCTTAATTTTCGTCTTTTTCTCTTATGGCTATTCTCTCATCGTTGAATTCGATAAATATGTGACAGCTTTCGATAGTGGTTTTTCTATCGATAGTATCACTGCCGGATCATTTTTTACGAATGTAAATGTCTTTGGCTTATTCTCTATTATGGGTATGTTTATCGTCGCTTACTTATATGCCCAAAGACATCGTTTTTATTATCATTTCTTTTTTCCGATAATGCTCTTTTTTGCCTTTGCTTCATCAAGTCAACTTTGTGTCATTATTGGAGTAGTATTTTATCTACTTTTTTACGTCGCTATATTCTTTACGTCTTTTAGTAAGAAAACGTTTAAGAGAAATATTATTATTTTATCGATTGTATCGTCTTTGCTTCTTATCGGAATTATAACTTTTGTTACTTGTTATTTCCTTATCCCAAGTGTAAGCGAATGGTATGATGATTTAATGGGTTTCGTCTATAGACGACTATTTGACGATACGCGTGTTACCATTTGGCGAAAAGTAGGGGATTTAATCTCTGGAAGCATCTATCTTGTATTTGGACGTGGAATTCGTTATTTCAATTATCTTTTATCATTCTCTTATGGCTCAGTGAGAGCGACGTTGTGGGCGCATAATGGTTTCTTAGAAGTGCTTGGCCAAGGTGGAATTATTTGGCTTACGCTTTATTTAATTTTCTATATTTATGTCTTCTATGTTATCGTTCGTTTATTTGCTATTAATAAACGCTTAGCCGCCATATCTTTAATCACATTTATTTCTATTACAGTGCATAGCATATTTGAATCGACTTATTTCTTCGATGTTTCAACGAAAGGTTTAGCTGTTAATTTCATCGTTTTAGTGCCTACTTTAGGGGCATATTATCACGCTCGCAATAGAGCGGAAATTAATGAATTAAAATATCATGAACTTAAACCTAAAATCAAATTTAATCCTTTCAATAATCTTTTAGCAATTTCTAATTGCTTTTCTTTATTATTTATGACTATTTTAGGCAGTTTAATTGGGAGTTTACCAATATTTTTAAAATATGAAGGGATGTTTCCACAAATAATATATCTTTATGTATCTCTATTTATCTTAGCTCTTAGTTCACCTTACATAATTTATACTTTAGCAAGACTTTCTAAATATCAAAAAGCTAATTTAGGTGCATTAATTCCTTATCTCCTTTTAGTTGTTGTTGGTTTGCCTCTAGGTTATTTTATCTTCTTTAATTTCTTAGGTGTATTCATCATTACTTTAGGAATAAATTTAGTTTTCTTAATTATCGCTTTCTCTTCTAAACATCGAAAAATGGAAGCAAAAAGATATTTCATCGATAATCTATTACTACCTTTATTACCTTGCTTATTAACAATTGTGATTAACATCACTCTTTGTTACACATTAAATCTTTCTACTTGGACTGCTTTATTCGCTTTGCTCTTGCTTGGAAGTTTCTTCTCCATTAGCGTTTTCTTATTTATTCGCCCGATTTCAAGAAGATATCACAACATGTTCAATGATTTGATGTATACTTTATCGTTTAAAATTGTTAAATCTTATCAAAAACAATTGCGTTATCAAATTAAAGAAAAGATTAAACCTACCAAAGTGAAAAGATTTAATTCTTACATATTTAAAGAGGTCTATTAATCTATGATTAATTTTAAAGACGAATTAAATGAGACACAATATCAAGCCGTCACGAGTGAGGCACAATTTTTACGTATTGTTGCTGGTGCTGGTTCAGGCAAGACGAGAGTTTTAACTTATCGAATCGCCTATCTAATTGGTGAAAAGCATGTTGACCCCGCGAGTATAGTCGCAATTACATTTACAAATAAAGTGGCGGTAGAAATGAAAAGAAGAGTGCTTTCTTTAGTTGACGTTAATGAAAAAGAGATGCACATTTCTACTTTCCATTCCTTAGCGGTAAGAATTTTAAGAAGCAATATTTATCGTCTTAATTTTCCCTCATCTTTTACTATTTTAGATGAAGAAGACCAAATGAAAATTTTTAGTGAAATTGGTAAAGCGATGGGTTATTCAAAAAAAGATCCTATTCTTAAAAAAGCTATTGCTTATATAAGCAATGAAAAATGCAAAGGTCATTATCCTGAAGATATAGATATCTTAGAAGATATTCCTAATCAAAAAACGTATTTACAAATTTATAATTTGTACGAACAAAGAAAAAATGAAATATATGCCTATGATTTCGATGATTTATTGCTTAAGGCTATCGAACTACTCACCAATTTTCCTGAAGTAAGAAATCGTTATCTAAGAAGTATCGATCATATTCTTGTCGATGAGTTTCAAGATACGAACGATGTGCAATTTAAATTTATGTCTTTATTGATGGATTCTCACACTCATCTATATGTCGTTGGTGATCCTGATCAAACAATTTATACTTGGAGAGGTGCGAATCAAAAAATCATTTTAGATTTAGCTAAAATTTTTCCTCTTTTAGAAACGATCATTTTAGATAGAAATTATCGTAGTACACAAAAAATTCTTACCGCTGCGAATTCTTTAATTTCTTATAACAAAGAAAGAGTCAAAAAAGATTTATATACGCGAAACGAGGATGGCGAAAGAGTGCATCTTATCGTACAAGATAGTCCGATTGAAGAAGCAAGAAGTGTCGCTATTAAAATTAAGGAACTAAGAGATAGTGGACGTTACGATTATAAAGACATGGCTATAATTTATCGTTCAAATTATTTGACGTTAGATTTTGAACACGCCTTGATGTCACTTCGTATCCCATATCGTGTTTACGGTGGTCTAAGATTTTATCAAAGGAAAGAAATTAAAGATGTTTTAGCTTATTTTAGACTTCTTGCCAATCCAAAAGATGATATCGCTTTACTTCGTGTGATAAACGTTCCAAAAAGAGGGATAGGTGACAAGATGATTGCTCTTTTGCAAGATGAAGCAAAAAAATTGCATCTTTCATTATATGAATATATTTCATCGACATCTTTTGCAAGTTCTTTTTTAAGGCCACAATCTCTTATGGCATTAAAGGCAATGGTGGAAGTTTTAGAAAATTCTAAACTTATGTTGATAAAACAAGAAAAACCATATTTTGAAATTATGCAAAAGACGATTATGGATTTAGGTTATCTTGACTTTTTAGCTGCTGATGAAGATGAAGAAGACCGCATCGCTAACGTCATGACTTTATTTGAGGATGCAAAAAACTTTGCAACGAATGAACCAAACGCAACTTTTGATGAATATTTGCAAAATGTTGCATTATTAAGTGCACAAGATGATATAAATGAAGGCGATAATGTGTCATTATTAACTGTGCATACTGCGAAAGGACTAGAATATCCTGTCGTCTTTTTAGTAAGACTTTCTGAAGGAATTTTTCCTAATCAAAAAACTCTCATGGAAGGATTTAAAAATTTAGAAGAAGAAAGAAGATTATGTTACGTTGCTTTTACAAGAGCAAAAGATTTACTTTATGTTACATATAACAATGGTTTCAGCGCTGTTTTAGGTTCAAGACTCGCCCCATCTAGATTTTTAAGAGAAGCAAAGCTTACTAATAATCCAGATGTTTCTCAATTTAAGAAAAATTTAAAACCACTACAAGCAAAAAAAGAAGAAGAATGCACTCCGATTCAAATTAAAAAAGATAATGGCATTAATGACTGGCAAGTAGGTGACATTTGCATGCATACAAGATTAGGCCGAGGAGTCGTTAAAAAAGTCAATCCAGACAATTTAATTGAAGTAGAATTTGATGAACATGGTAAGAAAATGCTCATCGGTAATCACCCTACTTTATCACGTGTAGAGGAGAAAGGACATCAAGCATGAAATTAGAAGAAATTAAAAATCGTGTGTTGGAGATAAGAAAACTGTTAGATCGTTATAATTACGAATATTACGTCTTAGATAATCCAAGTGTCGAAGATCAAGAATACGATCGATTAATGAATGCACTAATCGATTTAGAAAAAACTTATCCGATGTTCGATGATCCTAATTCTCCAAGCCATCGTGTCGGCGGGAAAGTTTTAGATAGTTTTGAAAAAGTAACCCATAAAAGATCAATGTTATCTTTAGCTAATGCTTTTAACGAAGCGGATTTAAGAGATTTTGATCGCAAAGTTAAAGAAGCTTTAAATACAAGTGAAGAAATATCTTACATGTGCGAGATGAAAATTGATGGCCTTGCGATGTCTTTAGAATATGAAGTAGGTAATTTAGTTTATGGTGCGACCCGCGGAGATGGAGTTGTGGGAGAAAATGTGACGAATAATTTAAGGACAATTAAATCGATTCCACTTCATGTCATTGATGATGGTGAATTAGATGTACGTGGTGAAGTATACATGCCTAAAAATTCATTTATTAAATTGAACAAAGAAAGAGAAGAAAATGGCGAACCTTTATTTCAAAATGCCCGTAATGCCGCGGCAGGTTCGATTAGAAATCTTGATTCTAGCATCGTAGCAAAACGTAAATTAAATGCTTATTGGTACTATTTTGCTAATGCGGTAGAAAGAGGTTTTAAAAAGCATAGCGAAGCCTTAAATTATCTTGATAAATTAGGTTTTAGAACTAATCCTGAACGTCGCTTAGTAAAAGGTATTGAAGAAGTTTTAAAATTTATTGATGAATATAGTGAAAAAAGAGATAGTTTAGCTTACGATATCGATGGACTTGTCATTAAAGTTGATGATATGTCCAAATATGAGCAAATTGGCTACACCGCCAAAACACCAAAGTGGGCTATTGCTTATAAGTTTCCGCCTGAAGAAGTTATTACAAAATTAGAAGATATAATTTTTACTGTTGGTCGAACTGGTAAAGTAACTCCTAACGCTATGCTTAGTCCTGTTAAAGTTATGGGTAGCACCATTCAGAGAGCAACTTTACATAACGAAGATTTTGTTACTTCAAAAGATTTAAAAATTGGTGATTACGTCTACATTAGAAAAGCTGGTGATGTCATTCCTGAAGTTGTAAGAGTAGCATTTAATCGTAGAGATGGAAGCGAACGCCCATTTAAGATGATTGATACTTGTCCATATTGTGGCTCTACTTTAGTAAAAATTGAAGCGATGCATTTTTGTCCGAATGTTCATTGTCCCGCTAGAAATAGCGAAAGTTTAATTCATTTTGCTTCAAAAGATGCGATGGATATCGATGGAATGGGTGATAAAGTTGTGGAGATGTTCTTTAATCAAGGATATCTTAAAGATATCCCATCAATTTATGATCTACACACGCACCGATACGAAATTATAAATATGGATGGATGGTCTGATTTATCTGTCAATAACCTATTGTCGGCAATTGAAAAATCAAAATCTAATTCATTAGAAAGATTGCTCTTTGGTTTAGGTATTAAAGAAGTTGGAGAAAAATTAGCGAAAACTTTGGCGAAGCGTTTTAAACATATGGATGCTTTAATGGAAGCAGATTATGAGACTTTAAGAAATGTTAGAGACGTTGGTGAAGTGACTGCCTTATCTATTACTAATTTCTTTTCTGACCCACACCATGTTAATATCATTAATGCTCTTAAAGAAAAGGGCTTAAATATGTCTTATCTTGGTCAAGATGAAGTATTAAATACTTCCAATCCATTCAATCAAAAGACGATCGTTCTTACCGGAACCTTATCGCTTTTTGGAAGAAAAGAGGCCACCTCGTTGCTAGAAAATTTAGGAGCGAAAGTGACAGGTTCAGTTTCTAAAGCTACAGATATTGTTATATTTGGAGTAGAAGCCGGTTCGAAACTTAGCAAAGCACAAGAATTAGGCATTAAAACGATGGATGAAGAAGAATTTAAAACAAAATTAATAGAAAGTGGTATTAATTTATGAAAGAAGAATTAAGTTTAAAAACAATTAAAGATGCAGCGCATCGGCTTCTTTTTGATATGAGTGAAGAAGAATTTCTCACTTTGCAAAATGAATTTAAAGTAACTTTGAAGCAGATGGAAGTGCTTGGTGAAATTGAAGGCATTGATGAAATTGCTCCAATGACTTTTCCTATCGAAATGAATACGACTTACTTAAGAGAAGATGTCGCAAATGAACCATTAAGTAATGAAGAAGTTTTAAGTAATGTTAAAGAAAAACAAAGTGGACAAATTAAACTTCCAAAGGTGGTGTTATAATGTCTTATTTAGATTTAGATATTTTAAGTATTCATAAAGCCTTATTAGAAGGTAAAACTAAGCCATCTTTACTATGTAAAGAAGCGTTAGAAAGAATCAAAAATGATACGAACAATGCTTTTGAATTAATTAATGAAGAAGCCGCTATTAGCATAGCTTTAAAATTAGACGAAGAAAAAGTTCCTGAAAATAATATCTTTTTTGGTATTCCTTACGTTTTAAAAGACAATTATTCAACGAAGGGAATTAAAACGACTGCAAGTTCGAACATCTTAAATGATTTCGTTCCACTTTACGACGCGACTGTTTATCAATTATTGAAAGAGGCGAACGCTATCATGGTTGCAAAAGCAAGTATGGATGAACTTGCGATGGGCGGAACTGGTACAACTTCTCACATTGGTATTACTTATAATCCTTTCGATCCAAAGCATGAACGCATGGTCGGTGGTTCTTCTAGTGGTTCTGCTGCCTCAGTTAGCGCTTCTTTAGTTCCATTTGCCATTGGTTCAGATACAGGTGATTCTGTTAGAAAACCTGCTTCCTACGCTGGCTTAGTTGGTTATAAACCAACTTGGGGATTAATATCTCGTTATGGTCTATTTAGTTACGCCCCTTCTTTAGATACGGTTGCTTATTTCACAAGAGCGGTCGATGATGCAAAATTATTATTAAATTTATTAGCCAAACACGATTTAAATGATGCGACTTCTTTAGATGTTTCTTTAATTGACGATGAAAGTAAAAATTATCCTAAAAACATTACCCTTCTCGTCTTTAAAGATTTAGATTGCAACTTGAAAGACGAAGTCACATTAAAAACTTATCACGATTTATTAACTAAATTAAGTAAGGAAGGAGTGACGATTAAAGAAGTTAATTTTGGTCACGACTTACTAGCTGCAATTTATCCTTCATATAATGTTATCTCATTCGCGGAAGCGACGAGCAATAATGCAAATCTTGATGGTGTAAAATTTGGACCTAGACCAGAAGGAAAAACTTATCAAGAAGTGATGATGAATGCAAGAACTCAAGGTTTTTCTAATCTAATTAAACGTCGATTTGTCATCGGTAGTTACGTCTTGTACAAAGAAAATCAAAAAACGTTATTTTTAAGAGCTAAAAAAGTGAGAAGAAAAATCGTGGAACGCTTAAATGAATTGCTAGCTAATGCAGATGGTTTTATTTCTTTAGCCGCACCATCTATTGCTCCTAAATTTTTCGAAGCCACAGATAAATTATCCGACGCTTACGTCATTAATGATAACTATTTAGCAATAGCGAATTTTTCTGGTGGACCTTCAATTACTTTACCTATAGGACTAAAAGATAAGATGCCATTTGGAGTAAATGTCACCGCTAAAACGTTCGATGATTTAAAACTTTTACGCATCGCAAAAGTAATTGAAAATGCGACCGGCATGAAAGGCCTTTCTTATCCGGAGGTGAATAAATATGAATAACGTAATGTATGAAGCCACAATTGGTTTAGAAATTCATGTCGAAACAAAATCTAATTCAAAAATGTTTTCTAGCGCCCCTAATGTTTATGGCAAAAAACCTAATACATCTGTCTTGCCAATCGATTTAGGCATGCCTGGAACTCTTCCGACAGTCAATAAGAAAGCAGTGGAAAATGCAATTAAGTTATCCAACGCTCTTCATATGGAAATTGATCATACTTTATATTTTGATCGCAAAAATTATTTCTATAGCGATTTACCAAAGGGTTATCAAATTACTCAAAACGAAAGGCCTATTGGCAAAAATGGTTATCTTATCATCAAATCAGACGATAAAGAAGTACGTGTCGATATCGAAAGATTACATATGGAAGAAGATACGTGCAAGCAACTTCATTACACAGATTTTACTTTACTTGATTATAATCGTGCAGGTGTTCCATTATGTGAAATAGTAACTTTACCTTGTATTCACGAGGCGAAAGTAGCGAGACTTTACGTCGAAAAAATTAGAGAAATTTGTGTTTATTTAGATGTCAGTGATGGCAAGATGGAAGAAGGTTCATTAAGATGTGACGTTAACATTTCTATCGCTAAAAAAGGTAGTAAAGAATTTGGTACGAAAGTTGAAATTAAAAATCTTAATTCAACTGCGAATGTTGAAAAAGCAATTGCTTATGAGATTGAAAGACAAAAAACTCTAATTGAAAGTGGAGAAAAAGTTAGACAAGAAACACGTCGATTTGATGAAAATAAAATGCAAACAGTTCTAATGCGCGTTAAGACTGATGCGGTGGATTACAAATATTTTAGTGAACCAAATATTTTGCCAATTACATTGAGCGATGAATTTATTAAGAACACTATTTTGAGCTCTAACGAATTAGCGGATGTTAAATTCAATCGTTATACAAAAGAATTTAAAGTGAGTGAATATGATGCTTTAACTTTGTTAAAAAATCGTAATCTTGCCTTATTATTTGATGAGACGGTTAAAATTTGTTCATATTATGACTTACTAATTCATTTTATTAATGGTGATGTATTAACGTATATAAGTGGCCAAAACGCTGTATTCAATTTATCCGCAAAGCATTTAGGTGAACTTATTAATCTCGTCGGAGAAAAGAAAATTTCTAACGCTCAAGCAAGGGATATATTTAAACAAATTGTTAAGAGTGATGAAAGTCCTATTGATATTGTTAAGAAAAATGACATTTCTCAAATTAGTGATGAATCAACTTTACTTACACTTATCAATCGCTTGCTAGATGAAAACCCGACCGCTATTCAAGATTTTAAAAATGGCAAGGGTAGAGCAGCCTCATTCTTAGTAGGGCGAATTATGAAAGAAACAAAAGGTAAAGCAAACCCCGCTTTAGCGTCTAAATTATTAAATGAAGAATTGAAAAAGAGGTAAAAATTTATGAAAGAAATGATTCTTACTACAGGTGGTTTAGGTTTTATTGGTAGCCACACAGTCGTCGATTTATTAAATGAAGGTTACGATGTTTGCATAGTCGATAATCTATCTAATTCCCACATTGAAGTTTTGTCTTATATTCAGCAAATTACCGGTAAAATGCCTAAATTTTATCAAGGTGATGTGCGCGATAATGAATTATTAGATAAGATATTTAGTGAAAATAATATTAAGGGTGTCATCCATTTCGCGGCCTTAAAAGCAGTCGCAGAATCGGTCGCCAAACCACTTTTATATTATGAAGTGAATATTGATGGGACGATCGCTATTTTAAAAGCGATGAAAAAACATGATGTTCATAACATTATCTTTTCTAGTTCCGCAACTGTTTATGGTGATCCAAAAGTACTTCCTTGTACGGAAGATACACCTATTGGAGAAATTAAAAATCCTTATGGCGAGACTAAATTAATTAATGAAATGCTCATCAAAGATTTCGTTAAAGCTAATGAGGGAATGCACGCCATTTTATTAAGATATTTTAACCCAATTGGAGCGCATGCTTCTGGCCTTATTGGTGAAGATCCAAAAGATATTCCTAATAACCTAGTGCCTTATATTTTACGTGTTGCAGCAAGAAAAATTGATCATCTAACAGTTTTTGGCGATGATTATGATACTCCAGATGGTAGTTGTATTCGTGATTATATTCACGTCTGTGATTTAGCTCATGGACACGTCTTAGCTATCAAGAAAATTTTAACGATGGATGAACCACTTAAGATTTTTAATCTTGGTACAGGAAAAGGTACATCAGTCTTAGAATTAGTGAATGCATTTAAAAAAGTAAATAAAATTGATTTACCTTACGTTATTGGTCCTAGAAGAGCAGGTGACGCTACTGCATCATATGCTTCGATTGATCTTGCTAAAAAAGAATTAGGATTCGAACCAAAATTTAGTGTTGAAGATGCTTTAAAAGATGCTTATCACTTCTTAGTTAAACACATTGAAAGGAGTAAAAATTAAATGGAAAATAATAATTTGCGCATTGCTTTATTAATCGATACGGAAAATGTTTCTTCCAATTACTTTGCTGAACTTTATGAAAAATTAATTACTTTCGGTAAAGTAACTTATAAAAGAATGTATGGTGACTTTACTAGCCGATATGAAACAGGCTGGATTAAATTAATTAATGTTCATTCAATTACACCAGTCCAAGAATTTTCTTATACAAAACAAAAAAATGTCACTGATTCTAGACTTATTATTGACGCGATGGATATTCTTTATAGTGGAAATGTTGATGCTTTTTGCATCATGTCGAGCGATAGTGATTTCACAGGTCTAGTAAAAAGGTTAAAAGAATCGAATATGTACGTCATCGGAGCGGGTGAAAGTAAAACCCCACAGGCGTTTGTAAATGCATGTGATCGTTTCTTTGCTCTTAAACCAAAAGCAACTCGTAAGAAAGTTTCTAAAAAGAAAGTTGAAGAAACTAAGGAAGAAGTTGAAGACATTAACGAACAACTATCCTATGAAGGCGAACCAACTTTAGATATGGTTTTAGATCTTGCCAGCAACATTTTAGATTCGAGTGAAAATTCTAAATATCCTTTCGCTTTACTTGTGACAAAACTTTATCAAGTATTTCCCTCACTTAATTTTTCTACTTATGGTGTAAAAAAGCCAATGGATATTTTTCCACCCGATAAATTTAGTTTTGAAAGAGGAGAAGGGCCAGAAGTTTATATCTCTTTAAAATAAGTTTATGAAAATATTATTTTGTGGTTATTTTTATTCAGATGAAAATGATGTCTTAAATGGGAACGTTACGAATGTTTTTGATAAATCTATCATCGATTTATTTAAAGAACATGAACTTGCCATTATTGGTCTACATTCACCTTTAGTGAAAAGAAAAGATATTTATAAGACTCAAAGAGCAATGTCAAATGATGTTGCAATGTTTTTAGGTAAAATACCTAAAACAATTTTAGTTACGTTAGCTAATGAACGCCTTTTAGATTGTGGTGAGGAGGGATTAATCAATACTTTAGAGCAACTTGATCAAAATGATTTATATCACCTCGGAGCAGGATTAAAAGAAGAATCTTTAATGGAACCATTTATTTTTGATAATGTGGCCATTTTTAATTACGTTGATGATAGTGCGACCTACGATGATGATGAAGATTATGGTGCAAACGTCTTTTCAAGCGATTATAGTTATGAAGAAGTAAAGAAAGCTAAAATGGAATATAAAGACGTTATCGTCATCTTAAAAACTGGTCTTTCTGATATTAATTATCCTACCCCATCTATGAAGAAAAAAGCCCATGCTTTAGTAGATGCTGGGGCGACTCTAGTGCTCATCGAATCTCCGTCTTTTGCCGGTGGTTTTGAAACTTATAATGGCTCAAAAATAGTTTATGGTCACGGTGATTTAATGCTCGACACGAAAAACGATAAAACCAAATTAAATAACAAAGATGCTTTCTTAATTTCTTATGATGTTAAGACAAAAGAAACTGTTTATTATCCTATCGTTTTAAAAGAACATAAAGTATTTGTCAATAATTCTCGTGTTGCTTTGGATGCGTTTTATTCTCGATCAAAAAAACTTCTAGATGATGATTTTATTAGAGAAGAATATGAAAAATTTGCTCGTCGTTTCTTAGCAAGATATCTCACTATTTTAAGAGGCTATTCAAAAGTTAGAAGATTTATTTCTTTAAATATTTTTAAAGGCTATTTCATCTTAAGACGTTACAACATTAATCGACTTAATTCATTATCACATCTTCTTAATTCTTTGGAGCGTATGGATGCTTTGAAAAAAGGTCTTAGATTAAGGCAAGAAGAGAAAGAAAAGTATTAAATCTTTAAAATTTTAATTTTATTTGTCTTTATTAGTGTATAATCTAAACGCTATGGCAAACAATTCAACGCATAAAAAAATCATCGTTAATAACAGAAAAGCTCGTCATGATTACTTCCTCGACGATTTTTTAGAAGTGGGTTTAGCCTTAACGGGGACGGAAATTAAATCAATTAGACTTTCTAATGTTTCTTTAGATGACAGTTACGTCGTCTTTCGCAATAATGAAGCATATATTTTAAATATGTATATCGCTCCTTACGAAAAAGGTAACATTTTTAATCATGAACCAAGAAGGACGAGAAAGCTTTTGATGCATAAAAGAGAAATTTATCGTTATGCACAAAAAGTAAAAGAAAAAAGATTAACTTTAGTGCCTCTTGAGCTTTATTTAATTAAAGGTAGAGCTAAATTATGTCTTGCATTAGGCAAAGGAAAAAAACTTTATGACAAGCGAGAAGCTTTAAAAGAAAAAGATAATAAACGTAATTTAGATAAAGCCATGAAGAGCCATATCAAAGATATTAAATAATATCTTTAGAGGTAATCATATGCATATAAATTCCTATCTAGAATTAGAAAATATTTTAAAAGAGCACGACCATCGTGAATTATACGACAACGAAAATCTTTTGCGATATGTTAAAAAACATCCTATTCATTTAAATTTTCCTATCATTCATATTACAGGTACGAATGGAAAAGGGTCAACTTTGCATTATCTTGAAATGATTTATGAAAAAATGGGTTACGTTGTTGGAAGTTACGTTTCTCCTTCCCATTATCGATATTTAGAAATGATAAGAGTGAATGAAAAAAGTATCGATGAAGATATTTTTATAAAATTGTTCAATGAGCGTATCGATGAATTCATTCAATATGAACTAACTGCATTTGAAATGATTACTTTAGTAATGTTTGCTTATTTTGCTTCTATAAAATTAGATGTTTTACTTCTAGAAGTTGGAATGGGTGGAGAAATTGATGCGACAAATATAATTGATACGAATGAATTAGCCATCATCACTAGCGTTTCCCTTGAACATACTTCATATCTAGGAAAAACAATTTCAGAGATTGCATATAATAAAGCTGGTATTTTAAAAGATAACAAGCCATATCTTATTGGTGAAGAAGTAAGTGAAGAAGCAAGAGACGCGATTAGGATAAGAGCGAAGAAATTAGACGCTGAAGAGTATAATATTTCTTCTTACAAGCAAAGCGATGAAGATGCAACGCATCATTCTTTATCTTATGGAGGTCATACTTATAAATATTTAGGTCCTAAATATGGTTATCATAATCTTTTAATTGCTTTAGAAGCTAGCCACATTTTAAATCATATTTTGCCTGTCGATTTTGATGAACTTTCAGCCTTTACCTTCAAAGCTTTAGATCGCAGGATGGAAGTGTTAAACAAGTCTCCTCTTATTATTTTTGATGGTGCTCACACTCCTGAAGCTGTCGCTAGTTTAAATGAGTCGATCGCTTTATTTGATAAGCCTGTTCACATCATTTTTGCTTGTTTAGAAGATAAAAATTTACCTTTGCTATTAGAAGAATTTGAAAAGATTTCTCACGATATCGTTTTGACGACTTTTAATAATAAGAGAGCAAGGGGCGAATTCGATTATTTCTTATATTTAGAAGATTTCCCTTTTAGTGAAGATTATTGTTCTGTTTTACATCGTTTTAAAGAAAATTATCCAGATGACATTATCCTCATTTCTGGTTCGATTGCGTTCATTGATGAAGTGAGAACGAAGTTATGAATATTTTTAAATTAAGTCAAGTTCAAAAGATTTGTTTATCAGGTATTTTGCTTGCCTTAATTATCGTTTTTACAAAAGTTTTATCGATACAAAATTTGCCGGCTCTACCTTTCGTAAGAATTTCTATCGGTCCGGCTTTAATTATTTTTACAAGTATCATTCTAGGCCCAATTTATGGAGGAATTGTTGGTGGTTTAAGTGATTTACTTGGCTATTTTATCGTCGATTTTACTGGTTTACCACCATATTATTTATTCACTTTACAATATTTCTTATTAGGCTTTTTTGCTTACTTTATTGTGAAATTATTTTTATTTATTAAAAAGCAATATATAAGTCTTATTATTAATATTATTCTTTCTAGTTTAATTTACGTTGGCTTACTCATTTATTTAACATATACGAATAGCTTAGAATTTTCTTCCACAAGTTTCGTTTTTGAAAATTGGTTGAAAATCACTCTTGCGGTCGTTGCTTTTCTTCTTTTTGCCTTACTTTATGTCGCGTTATATTTTATCCATCGTTATTTTAAAAAGAAAAACAACCACCTACCTATATTTTCATTTTTAAACGCTATTACAGTTTTAGAAATTTGTTTTGCTTTATTTCTAGGAAGCGGACTTAAAACTTATTATTTTGAAGTGCCATTCTTACTTATTTTTATGGCTCAAGCTATGGTCTTTTTTATCGACGTTCCGCTTTATTTATTTATCCTCTTACTTTTGCTTCGTCTCGTAAAAAGTTATTATAAAATAAAGGAAAGTGAAAAATGATGAATAAAGATGATGAAATAAATGTAATTTTAGAAGATACTTCGCCTAAAAAAGGTGAAGATGATTATCGTCCAACGAAGCAATTAAAGGCTGATTATTCTTATCTTAAAGATAAGACCGTTAGCGGGAGGAAATCTATTCCTTGGCTCGCTATTTCAATCATTGGCGGACTTCTTCTTATCATTGTCGTTTTAGTTATCGTTCTTGCTTATTACTTTGGAGGTGGTAAATAATATGCCAGCCTTATACACTCATTACTTATTCGCTTTAGATTTAATAAAAGAAGATGAAAAACATCCTTCCTTATACCTTTTAGCGGCGCAAGGGCCAGATGCCTTTTTCTTCTATGGCTATTCCTTTAAAATTCGAAAAAATAAAGGAGCGAGGCAAGGTTTTGGCCGCATGCTTCATAAGATTGATATCGCTAAGACCTATGAAGCAATGCTAAAGTATGCAAATAAAAAAGAAGGTGAAGAAAAAGAAATCCTTCTTTCATTTATTCGTGGTTTTATGTTCCATTATTGTCTAGATCATATTGCTCATCCTTACGTCTTTTATCGAACTGGCTTTGTCATCGAAGGAAAAAAAGATCAAAAAGATCATAAATTTTATTCTTTAGCCCATACAGCTTTTGAAACTAATTTAGATGTTCTTTTAAAAGAAGAAAAAGCATTTTTTAAACAACCTAAAGAATTAGTGAAAATCAAACGTAAAGAAGGAAAAATTGTTTCAAGAATGTTCTTTAATGTGGCAAAAGATATTTTTGATATTGATTTAGGTAAAAATACATATTATCAAGCTTATAAAGATTTAAGATTTGTCGAAAAATTTTTGAATTCTAAAAAGGGTGGCAAAAAAAGATATTTTTCTAAGCATATGCACAATTCAATTATGAATGCTTTATCTTATCCAGTTGGTCTTACGAACGATGATATTTATGATTATTTAAATTTAAAACACGTTGAGTGGCGTTATCCTTCAAGCGGGGAAAAATCTCATAAATCGTTCTTAGATTTATTTGAAGAAGCCAAAGTAAAAGCTAAACAAGTTGATGAAATTATTATACGTTCAAATGTTGGACAAGATGTTTTAGATGATTTGATGAAATTCACTAACGGAATTAATCATGATGGAGTGAAAGTAGGGGAGAAGATGCAATATATGCACTTCTTATGTGAAGATGGAAACTTATTCTATTAAAAAAAGAACATATCTTATTTTATCGCCTATAGAAAGCGATTATGAAATTGATGAATCTTATCTTGTATCTAGAGATAATAAGAAATATGTTTTAACGTTTGTAAAAGATGATTTTGATTACGATTTAAGTGGAACGAAACGTTTTAAACTTATAAGAAGAGACATTAAAGATTTAACTCATTCTTCGATCGAAGTACCAAAACTTATCGACATCGATAAAAGAAATAACGTTTACGTTAAAGAATATGTGGAAGGAAAAACAATTTTAGATGAAATAATTGAAAAAGATTTAGATGAAAAAATAATCGAAACAATTTTTGATTATTCATTCTATGCAAGAATGTTTAATAAATCTTTAGATTTTCATCCGAAAAATTTTGTCATTTTAGAGAATGGAAAAATAAAATATAAATATTATCGAGTAAGAAATTATGATGCGAAGAAAAATTTTGAATTTACTTACTTACGTTACTATTTATATAGCGATGAACTTGTAAACTATTTAAAGAAAAATAATTTACCTTACGATATGAAAAGAAAAAAAGAAGAAAGGCGAGTCAATAAAGAAACTTTGTTGTTGGCTTGTAAATACCATCGATGAATAATAACTTACCTTTGATCATCCATTTATCAGCTTCAAAAAAATTAGCGTTAAAAATCGCTAAAGAGACAGGCTATCCACTAGGGGAAGCGGAAAGTTATACTTTTTATGATGGCGAAGAAATGGTAAAGCCAATAAGCGAAGTAAAAAATAAAGATATCATCTTAGTGCAATCAACTTCTTTTCCAGCTTCTAAACATTTGATGGAAGTCTTAATATTCGTCGATGCTTTAAGAAAAAATCAAGCAAGAAAAATTACCTTAGTGACACCTTATTTTGGCTATGCAAGACAAGATAGACAAATTCACCATAATGACCCCATAACCGCTTCTTTAGTGGCAAGATTAATTGAATCTTGCGGGGTTAATGATGTTATTTTTTGTGATATTCACACTCTTAACACACCTAAATTCTTTCATATTCCGACTTACAATATTGAGATGACTTCACTTTTTAAAGAAGCATTTTTAAAAGAAATTGAAGACAACAATTATTCTTTAAATGACGTTATGATTTTTTCTCCAGATCATGGCTCAGAATTTCGCGGTTTAGAACTCGCTAAATCTTTAGGTGTGAGTTTTGGTGAAATTTATAAAATTCGACCGAAAGTAGATGAGACTAGAATTAAAGATATTGAAGGCTCTCCTAAAGATAAAATTGTTTTCATCGTCGATGATATCGTCGATACAGGTTCAACTCTCATCGAAGCAGTAGAGGCTTTGAAAGATTTAGGTGCGAAAGCAATTTATGTTGGTTTTACACATGCTGTAATGAAAGAGCGTAATTATCAACGATTATTAAAAAATAATATTAAAAAGATTTATTTCACTGATACGATAGAACTTTCTTTTCATCATGATGAAACAAGTGTATTATCAGTAGCGTCGCTCATTGCAAGAAAGATAAAGGAAATAAAATGAAAGAAAAAAAAGATTCATTAAGATCACCAAAAGAAGAAAAGCCAAGTATGAAGTGGCGTATATTGAACGCTTTAATTTTTACACTTGTGTTTTGCGTTCTTGTCGTTGGAGTTGCTCTTTTACTTTATTATTTTGGGCCGAAAGGATAAAAAAATGAATGTTCGCGCCATCACTACGAATGCACTTTTAGCTGCGCTTTATATCGTTATAACAATAATTACTACTCCATTTAGTTATGGTGGGGTACAATTTCGTATCGCGGAAGCACTTTTAATATTCATTTTCTTTAGAAAACAATATGTTATCGGTATTACGATTGGTTGTTTCATCGCGAATATTATCGGTCCGATGGGCTGGGTTGATGCAGTTTTTGGCACCTTAGCCACTTTATTAAGTTCGATTGCTTTAATGTTTAGTCCTTATCTTCTTTTAGCCTTGCTAGCGCCTGTCATTATGAATGGCTTCATCGTTGGTGCGGAGCTTTATTTTGTTTTACAACTTGATTTTTGGATCAATGTTGGGCTTGTCATGATAGGAGAATTTGTAGTCTTAATTGCTACTTATGCTTTAGCGATGGCATTTAAGAAACGTAAAGGTCTATTAAAAGTTATTGGTGCGAATCAAAATTTAGATTTTAAATGGTAATGAATGATGAAAAAATTTTATTTAGAGATAAAACATGTCGATAAGAACACAAAAGCAAGGTATGCAATTTTGCACACCCCACACGGTGATGTCGAATTACCAATGTTCATGCCTGTTGGCACTTTAGCGACCGTCAAAAGTTTATCTCCCGAAGAAATTAAATCTTTAGGAGCGGGAGTAATTCTTGCCAATACCTATCATCTTCATATTAGGCCAGGAGAAGATATCGTAGCAAAACATGGTGGACTTCATAACTTCATGCATTACGATGGTCCTATCTTAACTGATTCGGGTGGCTTTCAAGTTTTCTCTTTAGCGGATAATCGTCAAATTAAAGAAGAAGGAGTAACTTTTAAATCACATCTCGATGGTTCTAAATTATTTTTTTCTCCTGAAGTAGCGATAGGTATCGAAGAAAAATTAGGGGCGGATATTATTATGTCATTCGACGAATGCATTCCTTATCCTGCAACTTATGAATATGTTAAAAATAGCACGGAAAGAACTTTAAGATGGGCAAAAAGAGGATTAAAGGCTAAAACGCGCGATGATCAAGCTTTATTTGGTATCGTTCAAGGAGGAGCATATGAAGATTTAAGAAAGAAGTGCGCTTTAGAATTAGCCTCGCTTCCATTCGATGGTTATTCTATTGGCGGAACTTCGATTGGTGAACCACGTGACGTCTACGAAAAGATGATTGATTATAGTGTTCCTTATCTACCTGAAGATAAACCAAGATATCTTATGGGTGTTGGTTCAATCGATTATATTCTCGCTGGGGTGGAAAGAGGCGTAGATATGTTTGACTGCGTCCTTCCGACAAGACTCGCTCGCCACGGCGCCTTATATACCTCACACGGAAGAGTAAATATCAGAGATGCAAAATATAAAGAAGATTTATCACCACTCGATGATAATTGCGATTGTTATACATGTAAAAATTATACAAAGTCTTATTTAAGACATTTATACGTTAGTGATGAAATATTAGGAAAAAGATTATTAACTATTCATAACGTTCGTTTTTTAATTTCCTTCATGGAAAAGATGCGAGAAGCTATTAAAAACGATAAATTTTTAGAATTTAAAGAACAGTATTATGAGATGTTTGGAAAGGATAAAGGCTTTTAATTATGGATGTAAAAGAATTTGATTATCCATTAGACGAATCTTTAATTGCTCAATTTCCTTTGAAAGAAAGAAGTTCATGCCGTTTAATGCTTGTTAATAAGGCAAACGGGCGAATTGAAGATAAACATTTTTATGATATTGTTGACTATTTAAAACCTGGAGATGTTTTAGTAAGAAATGATACGAGAGTTATTCCCGCAAGGTTATTTGGGCTAAAAGAAAAGACTGGAGCACATGTTGAAGTTTTAATTTTAAAACAGTTAGAAGATGATACTTACGAATGCTTATGTGGGAACGCAAAAACAATTAAAGTTGGAACAAATATTATTTTTAAAGAAAATGTTTTAAGTGCGACTTGTCTTAAAGTTTTAGACGAAGGCATTAGACATTTAAAATTTCATTACCAAGGAATTTTCTTAGAAGTTTTAGAAGAAGTAGGGGAAACACCCTTACCTCCTTATATCCACCAAAAAGAACAAGAAGAAAATGCTTATCAAACAGTCTATGCAAGACATAGCGGTAGCAGTGCCGCTCCGACTGCAGGCTTTCATTTCGATGACGAACTTTTTAAAAAATGTGAAGAAAAAGGCGTTATTATCGTCGACGTAACTTTACATATTGGTTTAGGTACTTTTAGGCCAGTAAAAGTTTCAAAAGTCGAAGAACATAAAATGCATAGTGAGCAATATGAAATTAGTGAAATTGCCGCAAATACCCTAAATTTAGCGTTAAAAGAGCATCGTCGTATCATTCCTATTGGCACGACGAGCATGCGTACATTAGAAGCGAATTTTAAAAAATATGGACGTTTTGTTCCAACTAAAGAATCTACTGATATTTTTATTACTCCAGGATATGAACCTTTCGTTTCAAGTACATTGATTACGAATTTTCATCTTCCTAAATCTACTTTATTGATGCTTGTATCGGCATTCTCTTCTTTGGAGTTGATGAAGAAAGCTTACGAACACGCTACTGAAGAAAAATATCGTTTCTTTTCTTTTGGAGATGCAATGTTTATCTATGACTAAAAAAAGAAAATTTATCGACGATTATCATGAGATGTTAGATATCTTAAAAAATTTATCTAGCGAAGATAAAAAACCTACTTTGCTATTGCATGCTTGTTGCGGACCTTGTGCGACTTATCCTTTATTTTTCTTACATCGTTATTTTGATATTACAATTGCTTACTCTAATTCGAATATTTACCCCATGAGTGAATATGAAAAAAGAAAAGCGACAATCTTAAAAATGCTAGATTTATTTAACGAAGAATATCATACTTCGATCAAAATTATTTTCTTTCCTTACGAATACGATTCTTACATTAGTGATCTTTTACCTTACAAAGATGAAAAGGAAGGTGGGGAAAGATGTAAACTATGCTACGAAAAAAGGATGGATGAAGTTTTTAAATATGCTAATGATCATCATTTCGATTATTTTACCACTGTCATGTCTGTCTCACGTTATAAACCGACAAAAACGTTAAATAAAATTGGCGAAAAGTTAGATGAAAAATACGATTATACAAAATATTTATTAAGCGATTTTAAGCGTGGTGGTGGAATTATGATCGATAAAGAAATGAGTAAACGTTATGGCCTTTATGAACAAAATTATTGTGGGTGCGAATATTCATTAAATAATCGCGAAAAGTTCTCTCACTAAGGAAATTTTATAAATAAATTTAATATAAATTACGTGTTTTTAATTATTTTTTAAAATAAATATATTAGTCTAGTTCTAAGTTTTTTAATTTCTTTTTGACACGCGTATGTATATGAGGTAATATTTCACACGGCTGCAGCGTGGACTCACGAGGTTGCTGATACACCCACAGGCGTTGTCATGAATGGGCATCAGGTAATTCGTAGATGAGCTAGCAGTTAAAAAGCCTGCAAAAACATAAGGAGGAAAAAATTCATGGCTAAAGCAAACAAAAAAATCCGTGTTCGCCTCCAAGCTTACGAGCATGATATCTTAGACTTCTCAGCCGCTAAGATCGTCGCTCTTGCGAAAAGGACGAAAGCCGGTGTCGTTGGACCTGTCCCTCTCCCGACGGAAAAACAAGTCTACACGATCTTACGTTCCGTGCACGTCAACAAAGATTCACGCGAACAATTCGAAATAAGAACGCATAAGCGTCTCATCGATATCACTAATCCTACTAAGGAAACGATCGACCAATTACGCCGTCTCGATTTACCTGCTGGAGTGGATATCGATATCAAATTATAAGAAGGAGGTAAAACGAGATGAAAGCAATCATCGGACAAAAAGTTGGCATGACGCAAGTCTATACCGAAGATGGTGCGATGTATCCAGTGACTGTCGTCTATTGTGATCCTAATGTCGTCACCCAAGTTAAGACCTCTGAAACTGATGGCTACAATGCCTTACAAATTGGTTACGAAGATAAGAAAGAATCGAAAGCCAACAAATGCGAAAAAGGTATCTTTAAGAAAGTTGGTATTACTCCAAAAAGACATCTTATCGAACTTAAGGGCGATGAACTTATGGATAAGAAAGTAGGGGAAACCTTAAGCGTCGAGATGTTCAAAGCCGGCGACATCGTCGATGTCATTGGAACGAGCAAAGGTAAAGGTTATACCGGTACGATTAAAGCTTACCATCACGCAATTGGTCCAAAAGGACATGGTTCTGGTTACCATCGTGGTTCTGGTTCCTTTGCGAACAATGGTCGTACGAATAACCGTGTCATCCCTGGTAAAAAGATGCCAGGAAGAAGAGGTAATCACTCTGTTACTATTCAAAACTTACTTATCGTTGAAGTGGATGCTTCAAAGAACGTCATTCTTGTGAAAGGCGCAATTCCAGGTCCAAAGAAATCACTTGTGACGATAAGAAGTGCGATTAAGACACAAAGTGGGAGTCCTGTTGAAATTAAACCATTATTAGACCGTCGTCCTAAAGTGGAAGAAAAAGCCGCTGAAACGACTACGGAAGAAAATGCCTAAGGAGGAAAATGAGCATGGCTACAGCAAAATCAATTAAAGTCGATGTCTATAACATGCAAGGCGAAGTCTTAGAGACGAAGCTTACTCTCAAAGGCGAAGTGTTCAACATCGATCCACACAAACAAGCAATGTATAACGCTGTGCGTGTCCAACAAAGCAATGCAAGACAAGCGACAGCTAAAACGAAGAAACGTGACGAAGTATCTGGCGGTGGTAAAAAACCATGGCGTCAAAAAGGTACGGGCCGCGCAAGAGCCGGTTCCACTCGTTCACCGCTCTGGACTGGTGGCGGTACCGTCTTTGGTCCAACTGGCGAACAAAATTACAAGATTAAGCAAAATAAGAAAGAACATGATTTAGCGTTAAGAAGTGCTCTCTCTTACGTCGCTCACGAAAAAGATCGCCTTCGCGTCTTAGATGAATTAACTCTTAAAGAAGCAAAGACGAAAGAATTAGTAAATGTCTTAAAGGCTCTTAAATCTAGCGATAAAGTCTTAATCGTCTATAAGGAAGAAGATGAAAATGTTCTTCTAAGCGCGCGTAACATATCTAATTTAAAGACATTAAACGCACGCGACATCAATGTGTATGACCTACTTAATGCAAAGACAGTCATCTTAGTAAAAGACGCTGTCAAGGTCATCGAGGAGGCGTTAGCGTAATGGCAGAAGAAGTAAAAGCTACTAAGAAAACTAGACGTAGCAAAAAAGAAACAAAAGCCGTCGAAAATAAACGTTTCAAAGAACCAACTTTAAAACAATTCGACGTCATCATCGCTCCAATCATTACTGAAAAGTCGATGGCAGCGATGCAAAATCTTAACAAAGTGAGTGTGAAGGTTCTTCCTACTTCGACGAAAGTGGAAATTAAGAAAGCCTTCGAATCACTCTTCCAAGTGGAAGTTAAGAGCGTAAGAATTATCAACGTTTCAAGCAAAGAAAAATCACGTGGCGGACGTTATAAAGGTAGCGTCCCAGGTTATAAGAAAGCCATCGTCACCTTAGCGAAGAATGAAGCGTTAGACTTATTCAAAGAATAAGATCAATAACTAAATTATAGGAGACTGATAAAAATGGGAACTAGAAGTTATAAACCGACGTCACCGTCACGTCGTAACATGATTAGTTTGACCAATGAAGAAATTAGTAAAGTCGCTCCTGAGAAAAGCTTGCTCGTCGGATTAAGAAAAACCGGCGGACGTAATAATCAAGGGGTCATCACTACCCGTCATATCGGTGGTGGTCATAAGCGCAAATACCGTCTCATTGACTTCAAACGTAACAAAGATGGCATTCCCGCCATCGTCAAGACGATCGAATATGATCCAAACCGTAATGCTAACATCTGCTTAGTGGCTTACTTAGATGGTGAAAAGCGTTACATCTTAGCTCCAAAAGGTATCAAAATTGGAGATAGAATTGTCTCTGGCGTCGCCGTCGATATCAAAGTCGGTAACGCGATGGAACTTAAATCCATCCCAGAAGGTACGCTCGTCCACAACGTCGAACTTGCTCCTGGCAAGGGCGGTCAAATGGCGAGAGCCGCTGGTGCCAGTGCACAAATTCTTGGTAAAGAAAATCGTGCTGTCATCTTAAGATTACAATCTGGTGAAGTAAGAAAAGTCTTAGAGAATTGTCGTGCGACGATCGGTGAAGTAGGTAATGAAGATTATAGCTTGATCAATCTTGGTAAAGCAGGCAAAACTAGATGGTTAGGTGTCCGTCCGACAGTGCGAGGTTCCGTCATGAACCCAACCGACCACCCACACGGTGGTGGTGAAGGTAAATCGCCAGTTGGTCGTGATGCACCAAGAACGCCATGGGGCAAACGTGCCTTAGGCGTCAAGACGAGAAATACGAAGAAAGCTTCTAATCGTATGATCGTCAGAAGAAGAAAATAAGGAGGTTGAAGTATGGCACGTAGTTTAAAAAAGGGTCCATTCTGTGATCCATATCTACTTCGACGCGTGGAAGAATTAAATAAGAGTGGCAAACGTGAAATCATCAAAACATGGTCTCGTCGTTCGACCATTTTCCCCGCCTTCGTCGAACATACCTTTGCTGTTTATAACGGTAAAGAACACATCTCCGTCTTCATCACGGAAGATATGGTCGGTCATAAATTAGG
Source organism: uncultured bacterium (assembly GCA_949297055.1). Lineage (GTDB taxonomy): Bacteria > Bacillota_I > Bacilli_A > RFN20 > CAG-826 > CALVUG01. The sequence goes on from CASFRI010000035.1 coordinate 28,451, forward strand.
TGAATTTGTGCCGACGAGAACTTATAAAGGGCATACCGGTCACACCGCTGAAGATAAAGCAGCCGCGGCCGCAGCCACGAAGAAATAAGGAGGATAGGCTATGGCACGTAGTAAGAAAAGTGAAGATGTCGTCTTAAAAGAAAAAGCCGATATCAAACGTGGCAAAAAAGAGAAAAAAGCGAAAGCCGAAGTCAAGGCCGCTCCTCAAAAACCACAAGTAAGTGAAGCCAGAGCTATCGCTTACAATGTAAGAGTTACTCCTCGTAAAGTTAGACTCGTCATCGATCTTGTTCGCGGAAAAGACGTCAAAGTTGCCCTAGGCATCTTAGCTAATGTTAATAAAGCCGCGGTCGCCCCAGTGAGCAAAGTTATTAAATCTGCAGCGGCAAATGCAACGAATAACTTCATGATGGATGAAAATAAACTCTACATCAAAGAAATTTATGCAAATGATGGCATGAGGATGAAAAGATACATTCCACGAGCGAAAGGTAGTGCCTCTGGCTTAGTGAAAAGAATGTCTCACATCACTTGTGTCGTCAAAGAAAGGTAAGGTAGTGGTATATGGGTCACAAAGTAAATCCAGTTGGTATGCGTATCGGCGTGAACCGTGGGTGGAATTCCCGTTGGTTTGCTGAAGGCAAAGAATACGCTGTCTTATTAAATGAGGATCGTCGCATTCGTGAATATATCGAAAAGCATCTTGATCCTGAAGCCTTACTTTCTCACATCGACATCGAAAGAGTGAAGACGGAAAAAGAAGGATACGATGTAAAAATCGCTATTCATGTTGCTTCTCCTGGTGCCGCGATTGGCTCTAATGGAGACCGTCTTAATAAAATTCGTAAAGACTTAGCAAGCCTAGTCAATGCGAGCAAAATTAAAGTTGATGTCATTCCAGTGCAAGTTCCATATCTTGATGCGCAAATCGTCGCGACGACAATCGCTCGTCAACTCGAAGCAAGAGCTTCATTTAGAACAGCACAAAAGAAAGCTATCCAACAAGTTCGTAAAGCTGGCGCGAAAGGTTGTAGAACCTTAGTGAGCGGTCGTCTTGGTGGGGCTGATATTGCCCGTGGCGAAGGTTATAAAGAAGGTAGCGTTCCGCTACACACACTCAAATATGATATCGATTTCGCGATGGCGGAAGCTAAAACGACCTATGGTCGTCTCGGTGTCAAAGTGTGGATTTTCAAAGGCTTAGCCAAAAAAGAAAAACTTAATGAAGATGAAGGAGGGGAACAATAATGTTACAACCAAAGAGAACAAAATATCGTCGTCCTCATTCAACTAAATACGAAGGTAAATCTAAAGCTGGAAACGAAGTAAGTTTCGGCGATTATGGTTTACAAGCACAAAGCGGTGATTACATTACGGCGCAACAAATTGAAGCCGCACGTATCGTTTTATCCCGTTTTACAAAAAGAAGTGGTAAGGTGTGGATTCGTATTTTCCCACAACTTGCTAAAACGAAAAAGCCTGCCGAAGTCCGTATGGGTTCTGGTAAAGGTAGCCCAGAAAGTTGGGTGGCAGTGGTCAAGCCAGGCCGTGTGATGTTTGAAATCGGTGGAGTCGGAGATGAAATGGCGAAAGAAGCCCTCCGCTTAGCCGCTTATAAACTCCCAGTCAAAACCAAGATTATTGAAAGGGTCAAAGGTGAGTAAAGATGAGAGTTAACGAAATTAGAAGTCTTAGTCAGACCGAATTGAACGAGAAGATTTACTCGCTTAAAGAAGAATTATGGAATCTTCGTCGTAAAAAAGCCGTCGGACAATTAGAACATGGTGAAGATGTCAAACGTGTCCGTAAGGATATTGCTAGATGTCTCATGGTTCAACGCGAAAGAGAATTAAATATTGGAGGAAATAACGATGGAAAGTAGAAATAGACGTGCGACGTTCCAAGGTGTCGTCATCAAAAACAAAATGGATAAAACGATCGTCATCGCTATCGAAACCCATAAGAAACACCCGAAGTATTTAAAACGTCGTCAATTTACGACAAAGCTCGTCGCTCATGACGAAGAAAATGTTGCTAAAGTGGGTGATGTCGTCACCGTCATGAAGACTAGACCACTTTCCAAAACGAAAAGATTCCGCTTAGTGTCCGTCGATAAGAAAGCACTCGAATCAGTCAAGGAAGCGGAAAAAGAAATTAAAGAAGAATTAGCGGAGGAGGAAAAATAGATGGTACAAAACGAAACAAATCTCGTCGTCGCTGATAACAGTGGGGCAAGAAGCGTAAGAGTCTTCCGTCTCTACGGTGGTTCCTTCCGCAAATCATCGTCTATTGGTGACATTGTCCAATGTGCGGTGAAAGACGCCATTCCAAATGGTAAAGTGAAAAAGTCTGATATCGTTAAAGGTGTCATCGTTCGTGTCAAAAAACCTTACGTTCGCAAAGATGGAACGACGATTCGCTTCGACGATAACGCGATCGTCTTAATTGATGATAATAAAATGCCTATTGGCACGCGTGTATTCGGACCTGTAGCACGTGAATTACGTGAACATGGTGAAGAAGGATTCATGAAAATTGTTTCCCTCGCGACCGAGGTTCTCTAAAGGAGGTCATTATGCGTATTAAGAAAGGTGATAAAGTCATCGTCATCGCTGGTGATGACAAGGGTAAAACTGGTGTCGTACAAGCAGTTTATCCAAAACTTAATCGTCTCGTCGTCGAAGGCGTGAACGTGCATAAGAAACATAAAAAACCTTCCCAAGCTACTCCAGAAGGTTCCATTCAAGAAATTTATGCTCCAATCGATGCTTCTAACGTCGCTTTGATCGATCCAAAATCGAAGAAAGCTACGCGTATCCGCGTCGATTACGATAAGAAAAATAAAGTCAAAGTGCGTCTCGCCGCCAAAAGTGGCGAAAGGATATAAGGAGGTAAACTTATATGCCAGAAGAAAAGAAAGTTACGGCTAAGAAAACTACGACGACTAAAAAGACCACGACGAAGAAAGTCGCTGCTTCAAAAGAAGTAGAAAAAGTCGAAAAAGTCGAAGAAGTTAAAGAAACTAAAGTAGCTCCTAAGGCCAAAAAAGCTAGCGGCGAACATAAAGTAGCAAAAGAAAGATCTAGATTACAAGATCGTTACGAAAAAGAAGCTGTTCCAGCTTTGATCGAAAAATTTAAATATACGTCGACTATGCAAGTACCAAAGCTTGTGAAAATCGTCGTCAATATCGGTGTCGGTGACGCAACCGTCAATGCAAAATATATTGATGAAGCTGTGAGTGAACTTACCGATATCAGTGGTCAAAAGCCAATTATTACAAAAGCGAGAAAATCGATCGCTACGTTCAAATTAAGAGAAGGTCAATCCATCGGAACGAAAGTGACTTTGAGAGGCGTAAGAATGTATTACTTCCTCGATAAGTTAATCACTATTGCTCTCCCACGTGTGCGTGACTTCCGTGGCGTTTCTAAGACGGCTTTCGATGGTCGCGGAAACTATACCTTAGGTATTAAAGAACAATCGATTTTCCCAGAAATTGAATATGTGAAAATCGCTCGTGTGCGCGGTATGGACATCGTCATCGTCACCAGCGCAAAGAGCGACGAAGAAGGGCGCGAGTTACTTCGTTTACTCGGTATGCCTTTCCAAAGATAGGAGGAGATACGAATTATGGCAAAAACTAGCTTGAAAGTTAGACATTCTCGTCCACAAAAGTTCAAAGTTCGTGAATATACACGTTGCGAACGTTGTGGCCGTCCACACGCTGTCTATTCAAAATTTAAACTCTGTCGTATCTGCTTACGTGAATTAGCCTACAAAGGCGAAATTCCAGGCTTGAAGAAATCTAGTTGGTAAGGAGGAGAAAGTATCATGTTAACAGATCCAATCGCGGATATGCTCACACGCATCCGTAACGCTAATGCATTAAAACACGAAGCACTTTCGATGCCTTCTAGCAAGATGAAAGTCGAAATTGCCCGCATCCTTAAGGATGAAGGTTTCATCACCGATTACGTCGTCACAGGAGATGTGAAAAAGACCTTACATATCACACTTAAATATAGTGAAAATGGTGTTCGTTTAATCTCTGGTTTAAAACGTATCTCTAAACCAGGTTTACGCGTGAACGTCGGCGTGGAAAAACTTCCACGTGTCTTAAGTGGTTTAGGTATCGCTATCATCTCCACTTCTAAAGGTATCGTGACCGATAAGGAAGCACGTCATCTTGGCGTCGGTGGCGAAGTATTATGTTATGTCTGGTAAGGGAAGGAGAAGTAAATTATGTCAAGAATTGGTAATAAACTAATCCACGTTCCCGCAGGAGTAAGCCTTACGATCGAAGGTAATAAAATCGTCGTCAAAGGTCCAAAAGGAACCTTAGATGTTCCAGTCTTAGCTCATATCGATACGCATATCGATGGCGAAAATGTTAGTTTTACCCGTCATGATGAAACTAGCGCCGCTAAGACGAATCATGGCACCCAAAGAGCCCTCGTAGCAAATGCTGTCATCGGTGTTTCTGAAGGCTTTAAGAAACAACTCGAAATCGTCGGTATCGGTTACCGTGCGATGATGAGAGGCGATAACTTAGTGTTAAACGTCGGTTATTCTCACGAAGTTGTCATCATTCCTGAACCAGGTGTCAAAATTTCTTGCCCATCACAAACTGAAGTGCACGTCGAAGGTATCGATAAACGTGCGGTCGGCGAAACAGCGGCGAGAATTAAACTCACTAGACCACCCGAACCATATAATGGTAAAGGTATTAAATTCAAAGGCGAACATATCATCCGTAAGGAAGGTAAACGCGCCGGTAAGAAGTAAGGAGGCTAGGAATATATGATTAATATGACTTCACGTAATGAAATGCGTAAGCGTAGACACGCTCGTGTGCGTAACAAAATTAGCGGTACGAGCGAGATGCCACGTCTTTGTGTCTTTAGATCAAATAAGCACATCGAAGCACAAGTAATCGATGATACGAAAGGTCTTACTCTCGCTAGCGCATCCTCTACTTCACTCAAATTAGAAAATGGCTCGAACGTCGCTGCTGCGACGACGGTCGGAGAAGCCTTAGCTAAAGCTTGTTTAGCCAAAGGTATTACTAAAGTCGTCTTCGATCGTGGTGGCTATCTCTACCATGGGCGCGTCCAAGCTCTCGCGGAAGCGTGCCGTAAAGCTGGACTTGTCTTCTAGGAGGAAATAGCGATGGAAGAAAAAGTTATGAATAACACTCAAGAAGTGGAAACAAAAGTTAATGAAGAACATGGACCGGAAGTCGTCCAAAAAGCTGCTCGTCCTTCCCAAGGTGAAAGACGTCCACGCTTAGAAAGACCTAACGTCCGTGGTGATCGTCATGGCGGAGCACGCCGCCGCGGCGAAAATGACCGTCAAAAAGAGTTTGAAGAAAGAGTCGTTTCTATCAAACGTGTCGCCAAAGTCGTCAAAGGTGGTAAACGTATGCGTTTCACTGCACTTGTCGTCATCGGTGATGGCAAAGGTCATTATGGCTTCGCTAGTGGTAAAGCTGGCGAAGTACCAGATGCTATTAAGAAAGCATTAGAACACGCTCGTCACAATTTACACCGTATTCCCATCAATAAGAAAGGAACGATTCCTCACGAAGTGATGGCAAGTTATGGTGCATGTAGTGTCTTCATCAAACCTGCTCAAGAAGGTACAGGTATCATCGCTGGTGGTCCAGTCCGTGCTATCTTAGAACTTGCTGGTGTAAGAAACGTCGTCTCTAAAGTTTACGGTTCAAGAGCACCAATTAATATTATCCGTGCTCTATCTAGTGGCTTAGATTCACTTAAAACACGTGGCGAAGTGAAAGCCTTACGTCAAGTAAAGGAGGAAAATAAATAATGGAACTCCATAATTTGAGCGCTACCAAAGGTAGCATGACAAAATCTTATCGTAAAGGCCGTGGGATCGGCTCTGGCAATGGTAAGACAGCTGGTAAAGGTCATAAAGGGCAAAATGCCCGTAGTGGTGGCCACACAAGACTTGGTTTCGAAGGTGGTCAATTACCTTTATATCGTCGTATTCCTAAGAGAGGTTTTACCCACATTCAAAAAGTGCGTTATGCCGAAGTGGATGTGACTGCTTTAAATGTCTTCAAAGATGGTGAAGAAGTCACTCCGACAAAATTATTTGAAAAAGGTCTTATCAAAAAGGACCTAGATGGTGTTAAAATACTAGGTAATGGTGAACTTAAAGTTGCTTTGACTGTCAAAGCTCATAAATTCACCAAAGCTGCGCAAGCAAGCATTGAAAAAGCGAAAGGTCAAGCATTGGTAATTTAAGATGAAAACGCTCATTTCCGTCTTCAAGAACAAAGAAATCATGTCGCGTATCTTTTTTACGCTCATGATATTATTCATTTTCCGCCTTGGAGCGGCAATTACCATCCCTGGCGTCTCATTATCGGACGATTTGGCGAACGAGATGAATACGACTTCTGCCTTATCGCTCATCAACTTATTAGGCGGGGGAGCCTTGACGAATGTTTCCATTTTCGCTTTAGGTGTCTCTCCTTACATTACATCTAGCATCATCATCCAACTTCTTTCTAGCGATGTTTTACCAGCTTTAAGTGAACTTAAAAGACAAGGTGAAACTGGTCGAAAGAAAATGGAGATGGCGACGAGATATTTAACTTTACTTCTCGGCGCAGTGCAAGCCTATGGCATCATCATGATGATGTCTAATCAAGGTTTAATTACGATCGAAGATACGTCCTTCTGGAACTATGTCTACATCGTCGCAATCATGTTAGCGGGTGGAATGATCGTCATGTATCTTGGTGACCAAATTACATCTAAAGGTATCGGCAATGGTATTTCCGTCATCATCTTTGCCGGTATCGTGGTGAGCTTCCCACAACAAATTCAATTAGCGTTCCAACAATGGATCGGTTCATGGTTTGGTAATACGGAAGCAAGCAATTACATTTTACAAGGTGTATTCCAATTTAGCGTCTACATCTTAGCGTTCTTACTCATCATCGCTTTCGTCGTTTTCATCGAATTAGCGAAACGTAAAATTCCTGTTCAAAATGCTGGTAAGGGTGGTGGTCATAATCCACGCATGTCACAAGCAAGTTTCTTACCAATTAAAGTCAATGCCTCCGGTGTTATTCCTGTCATCTTTGCAAGTGCAATTTTGATGGTTCCTTCCATCATTGCTTCCTTCATGGGTGTGACGGAAGAAAATGCTTCATGGCTTACCATATTTAATATTTCAGCCTGGAATCCAATGCCAGGTGTGAATGGCACAACTTGGTACATGTGTTGGGGCTTAATCCTTTACATCATCCTCATCTTCTTGTTCTCCTTCTTCTATGCGAACATGCAAATTAATCCGGCTCAACTCGCCGAAAACTTCCAGAAGAATGGATCTTATATTCCAGGTATTAGACCCGGAAATGAAACGGAAAGATACGTGAAGAAAGTCGTCAATCGCGTCACTTGTATCGGTGCGTTTGCTCTCGCTTTCATCGCTGCTTTACCTAACGTTTTAACCTTGACTGGCGTGTTCGGTGAAAATTCATCGCTCGCCATCGGCGGAACTGGTTTAATTATCGTCGTCGGTGTCGCTCTTGAAATCTCTAACCAAATCAGCGGTCTATTAGCCGGTAAGAGTTACGAAGAAGTCGTCGCCAGTGCCGGTAGAAGGGGATTTTAGAAGATGAAAACAAATATTATTTTGATGGGCCCACCTGGAGCAGGTAAGGGTACCCAAGCTAAATTAATTATTCAAGAATTCAATTTGCCACATATCTCGACTGGCGATATGTTCCGCGAAGCGATGAAAAATGCAACTCCTCTTGGTTTAAAAGCCAAATCATATATTGATCAAGGTCATCTCGTGCCTGATGATGTCACTATCGGCATCGTCGAAGAAAGATTAGCGCAAGATGATTGTAAAGGAGGATTCCTACTCGATGGCTTCCCCCGCACGATTCCCCAAGCGGAAGCGTTAGATAAGATGATGGCAAAGATGCATCGCAAGATCGATCTTGTCATCGATGTCGAAACGCCGAAAGAAGAACTTATCCGTAGGATTTCTGGCCGCCGCGTCTGCAAATCTTGTGGCGCGCCATACCACGTCGATACGATGAAACCCAAAGTAGATGGTGTTTGTGACATCTGCGGCGGTCCATTGATGCAACGTAAAGACGATAATGTGGAAGTTTTAGAAGTTAGACTAAATCACTACGAACATGAAACTAAACCACTTCTTGATTATTATAAAGAAGCTGGTAACTTAGTGACTTTAGATGGCTCAAAAGGTAAAGATTTGCTCTTCGTTGAGGTTAAGGAACTCATCCGAGGTGAAAGATAAGAATGATCATCATCAAATCTCCCCGCGAAGTGGAACTTATTCACGAAGCAGGTTTGATCGCTCATAAAGTATTCAAAGGTTTAGAGACATTCATCAAGCCGGGTATCTCGACTTACGATATTTCTAAATTTTGTGAAGAGATCATTCGCTCTAATGATGCTTACCCCACTTGCTTAAATTACGAAGGATTTCCTGGCGCGGTATGCGTAAGCGTGAACGATACTTTGATTCATGGTATTCCTTCACGCAAGGAAATTCTTAAATCTGGTGACGTGGTAAGCGTCGATTTAGGGGTGACGAAGAAAGGCTATATCGCGGACGCGGCTAGAACTTATCTAGTCGGTGAAGTGAAAGAAGAAATTAAGCGTTTAGTGGAAGTCACTAAAGAAGCATTCTTTCAAGGTTTAGCTAAAGTCAAACCCGGTAATCACGTCGGTGATATCTCTCACGCTATCGAAACTTATTATAAAAAGTTTGGTTATTCTTCGCCGAAAGATTTTACGGGCCATGGGGTAGGCCTTTCATTCCATGAAGATCCTTACATTCCAAATCAAGGAGTGGAGGGTACTGGAATTAAATTACGCGAAGGAATGACTTTAGCTATCGAACCGATGATTTGTTTAGGCTCAAGCGAATACAAAGTCTTAGGCGATGGCTGGACGATTAAGATGAGAGATAAATTAGCCACAGCCCACTACGAAAATACGGTCGTAGTGACCGCGGATGGCGCAAAGATTCTTACTATGGAGGACGAACATGGCCAAGAATGACGTCATCGAAACACAGGCGGTCGTTTTGGAGAACTTACCGAATGCAGTGTTCAAAGTTCGCCTTGATAACGGCATCGTAATCATGGCCCACGTTTCTGGTAAAATCCGAATGAACTTCATTCGCATCCTACCAGGTGACAGAGTTGCGATAGAAATCTCGCCTTACGATTTAACACGGGGCCGCATCACATTTAGGTACAAATAAGTACCATACGGAGGATTTTAAAATTATGAAAGTTAGACCATCCGTTAAACCAATCTGCGACAAGTGTAAGGTTATTCGCCGTCATGGCAAAGTCATGGTAATCTGCGAAAACCCTAAACATAAGCAGAGACAAGGTTAGGAGGAAAAAGAATATGGCACGTATCGTTGGTGTTGATATTCCAGATGAAAAAAGAGTCGTCGTTTCTCTTACTTATATCTACGGTATCGGAAATACGACAGCGAAAAAGATTTTAAAAGACGCGAACGTCAGCGAAGATAAACGCGTCAAAGATTTAACTGACGATGAATTCGTCCGCATTCGTCAAGAAATTGCCAAATATAAAGTGGAAGGTGATTTACGTCGTGACGTGGCGCTCAACATCAAAACTTTACAAGAAATTGGCTGTTACCGCGGTATGAGACATCGTCGTGGCTTACCAGTGCGTGGTCAAAGGACACGTACGAACGCTCGTACACGTAAAGGTAAGAAGAAAACGATCGCTAATAAGAAGAAAGCGACCGCATAGTGAGGTGTTAATTTTATGGCTACAAAAGTAACTCGTAAGAAAAAAATTAAACGCACATTTACTAAGGGCGTCGCTCATATTCATGCGACCTTCAATAACACTATCGTCGCTATCAGTGACGAACAAGGTAACGTCTTAACTTGGTCTAGCGCTGGTGTGCTCGGCTTCAAAGGAACAAGAAAATCGACTCCTTATGCTGCTCAACTCGCTAGCGAAGCGGCGGCGAAGAAAGCTTATGACCAAGGTATTAGAACAGTCGATGTCGACGTCAAGGGTCCAGGACCAGGTCGTGAAAGTGCTGTGCGTTCTTTAGCAAATGCTGGTCTTGAAATCTTATCTATTCAAGATTCGACACCCATCCCACATAATGGTTGCCGTCCACCCAAGAAGCCAAAAGGCTAGAGATAAGAAAGGAGTAATGAGATGGAACACAAATTAGTTAATCCTTTTGAAAAGATGGCCTTCAAAGTGGCCAAGATTGATGAAAATGATCATTATGGTCGCTTCGTCTTTGAACCTTTAGAAAGAGGCTTTGCGACGACGATCGGTAATGCACTTAGAAGAGTGCTATTATCCGCTTTACCAGGTGCAAGCATCTTCGCTATCGAAATCGAAGGTGCGAAACATGAATTCTCTTCTTTACCTGGCATCGTCGAAGACGTCACCGAAATTATTCTCAATTTGAAAAAGCTCGTCATCGACATCGCTGATATTAATGATTCGAGCCAACGTAAACTTACTTTAGAAATTTCTTCTAAAAATGGTGCGACTGTCACTGCCGGTGACATTAAATGTCCTGCGGATGTGACGATTATTAACCCAGAACTTGAAATTTGTCATCTTGCGGCAGAAGGTAGCATCAATATGACGATGTATGCAAGAAATTATCGTGGTTACGTCACAAGCGACAATAATATTGCTGGTCCAAACGATCCAAAACATATTGGCTTAATTGCCACTGATTCGAATTATTCTCCAATTGAAAAAGTTAATTGGACGAGTGAACAAACACGTGTCGGCAATTCTTCTAAATTTGAAAAATTAGTGTTAGAAGTATGGACGAATGGTTCAATTGAACCAGAGAACGCAGTCGCTTTAGCGGCACAAATCTTAATTACTCACTTAGAACATTTCGCTCATCTTAGTGATATCGCCCAAGATATGAACATGTATAAAGAAGAAACACCGGTGGAAGAAAATAAATTTGAAGACACGCCTGTCGAAGATTTAGATCTTTCCGTCCGTTCCTTCAACTGTTTAAAACGTGCTGGTATCACGACCGTTGGTGAACTTATTCAAAAGACGGAAGATGAAATGATGAAAGTGCGTAACTTAGGCAAAAAATCACTTAAAGAAGTGAAAGATAAACTTGAAGAAAGAGGTCTTAGTTTCTTAGAACATGGACCGAATATTGATTAAGGAGGTTAATACATATGCCAGCACAAGGACGTAAAAACGTACATGGAAAAACTGGTGTGCGCTTCAAAGCGGCTTACACCTCTAGTAAACGTAAAATGATGCTCCGCAATACGGTGACACATCTCGTCTTATTTGATCAAGTCAAAGTGACGAAAGCCGTCGCGAAAGATTTAATCCCTCTTGCGGATAAGCTCATCACCTTAGCCAAGGCTAACACCTTAGCGAGTCGTAGAAGAGCGCTTAGCATTCTTACCGATCAAAAAGTTGGTGAAGAAAAAGCTATCAACAAATTATTCGATGTGTTAGGTCCACGTTTTAAAGATCGTAATGGCGGATATACGCGTGCTTTAGATTTAGCTGCCCGCCGCGGCGATAACGCTCCTATGAGCATCGTGAGTTTCGTCGAATAAAGAAAGGATTATAAAGTAAGGATGAAAAATTTAGTGAACATGCTTGACAACCAATCTCGCGTTGTCAAAATCATCTTAGCGATCATTCCAGTTGTGAACATTATTTGGATCGTCTATCGTATCGCTCGTTCAGTCTTAAAAGAAAATATGCTACACACTGTTCTTGCAATATTGTTATTCTTTGTTTTCTTTATCGTCTGGGTCATCGATATCGTTACGATGGTTATCTACAATAAAGTTCTTTGGATCGACTAATTATCATTCATTAAATCTTTATGTATTATAAAAGGGCTTATTGCCCTTTTTCTTTTTATTAAAAACTTACCTACGAAAAATTGCACAAGTAAGTTTTAATTCTTAAATAGATTTTTCTTTATTTTGTTCTTTTCTTAAAAGATTTTTTAATCTTACATTCACGTCAAAATAAGATTCATCTAGCCCTAAGGCTTCTAATAGATGAGCGATGACCCATTCTTCGCCTTGGCTATGATAGCCTTTGTAAGAATCTAGCAATAATTGGATATGGAATGTTTTATAAATAAATATGGAACTTACTTGTCTTGTATAAGAAATATATCTTGTGATGTAGCCAATCCAATAAAGGACAGATTTATCGTATTTTATTTGACCGTAGTCTGTTTTACCAAATTGTCGTTCGATACTTTCGAAGGCTTCTTCGATACTTAAACTAAGTTTACTAATGTAACCTTCATCTAAGATTGTCGCGAATTGACTCTTATAAAAACGGTGCAGGAAAATTTTGCTCGAACCTTGAAATTTAATAGGGGAAGCTTCAAAGATTTGCGCTTGGTAAATGCAAAGTTTTAATCCATCGTTATCGAGCTTTTTCATGCGAATACCTCATCAATATATTTTCCTTTGTTTCTAAATTCACGCTTTGATAATTTTAATTTGTTATCTATTTCAACTTTTCTTTCTTCTGTGTTTTCAAATGAATTTTTTCTTTCTGGATTTGAAACGTAAAATCTTTCTTTAAATTTTAATTTATCAATACCTTTTTTGGTTTTAAAAACGTATTGATTACCTAATCTACTCGCTGATAAAGCATGAATTGCTTGTTGGTCGGTAATATTGCCTTCTCCAAAATCGCGCATTATTTGAAACATACGATTATCCGCGATTGGAGCAATTATTACATCTTTATTTTTTAACATGTTCAAACATTTTTGCATTAAAGGATGAGAAGCATATTGATCGATCATCCCGCGGAAATAGCAAACAAGTAACATCCACTCTAAGGAAGGCTTTATCTCAATAATGGACAAGTCTAATTTATTCAAAGTAAAAACATAAATTGAAGAACTCTCATTCATTTCGACGAACGCAAGGGCAGATTGATAAGACGAAGAACAATAAAAGCCGTTACCAAAATCTGAATTATATCTAGAGCCATTTTCATCTATTTTATCAATACCATTTTTCGAACCATGAAATAACAAATATTCGCCCATATTTAAATTTTCAAAATAAAGTTCGGATTTAATTTTATTTAAGCGAATATGAGTCCAATAGATGGTAGAGTAGACTTTCTCTAAGATATCATTGTTATCGCTATCTTCGTAATTATATTGTAAGGTGCGAAGATTAATATTCGCTAGATGTGCAAAATTAGCTTCACTAAGCTCTAATATTTCGCACGCTCTTTTGACATCTTTTTTTAATTCAAACTTTCCTAACATGATTATATGTTAGCATAAATAAATTGAAGATTCAAAACTTACCTACGAAAAATTGCATAAGTAAGTTTTATGATGTTACATGTGTCAAAGAAAGATATTTTTTAAAATGATTTTACGAGGAATTCGAATATGAAAAAGATTAGTTTGCTAACATTAGCGACAATTTTAACGTTAGTGTCTTGCGGTCCAACTTCTATCAGCGTGAGTGAAGCAATGAATATCGCTAATGAGATTAGTGATTATATTCTTACCACTAGTGAAAAACCTGCTTATGCTTATTCTTTGAAAAGTATGGCTAATGGCGTTACTGTTATAGATGTGGAAGGAGCATTCGATTTTTTTAATTTATATGCCTTAATCAAAATCCTACGAATGATGAAGTTATCAGTATATGGATATATGCTCAAGATCTTAATTTCTACTTTGTAGAATCAGATGGTGAAAATGGAGTGTATCAAGTAATTGAATACGCAAGCACTGAAGAAGTGGAAGTGTTGTTTGTTCAAAGCTTTAATCTATATTTTCCTAGCTATTCTTTAGTGGATAGAATGGAAGTATTCATCGATGAAGTTAGTCCCTTATTAAATGATTTAGAAGCTTATGAAGCAGCTGATATCACTTATAGAAAAGGATATATTTTCATTACTCTCTTACTTCGAATGGTGACTCTAATTTAGGCGTCAGTTACGAAATCGGTAGTCCGAGTGGAGAAAAAGAGAAATACGAATGTAGTTTTGATAAATATTCCGTCTCGTATTGTAATCAAGAATTTGAAGATGGAACGAATAGTGAAGTAGATGAAATGAGTGTAATTCTAGGAAATCCTCGATTAATTTATCCAGACTTATCTGGTTTTATAATTGTTAACAATTAATAGTGTGGTTGATAATAATTTACTTTATAGTTACTTAAAATTGCTTGATTTTTGAATTGTTTAAAACCTATAATTTTTCTTAGAAAGATTTGGAGGTAAAAAAAGTTTATGAAGAAAATCTCTCTATTAGCCCTATTACCTGCTCTCGCACTCGTATCTTGTGGCGGAACTGGTATTAAAGCAACCGAAGCAATGGAAATCGCTAATGGTATCTATGCCCATTTAGCGACCGCTGAAGAAACATCTTATCATGGTGTTACAGAAATGAACACGACTGGCGCATCAGCAATTAAAGGGGAAACGGATGTTGATTTACCAAATTATTATATTTATGAAAAAGTAACTTCTGGTAACGATGTGCATGAAAATTGGGTCTACGTCGATGACACGGATTTCTATGTGGTTTCAAATTCGGCAGGTACGAAGCAATATATGGTTACTGAAGGCGCGACCGTAGAAGAAGCTCAAGCATATTTTGATTATTATGTCGATTATGCTGAAGCTGAAGGTGTAACTTTAAGTTTAGTCGGTTTAACTCAAACTAGTCTTCAATCAGCGGCCACACTTTTACAAGTTTGTATATTGCTTGAATCTGACGAAGAACAAGTTCCAGAAGGGATAAGCTTTTCTTATCATCTTGGTTCGAGTGGTGAAGGTAACTTATCTGTTTCTGTAAATCAGAGTCAGAGCGGAGAATCTCAAGTTGTTGAATTTTCATTCGATAATTATTGGCTCACACATATGAAAGTTAATACCGTACAAGGTGAGCAAAGTATGAATACAGTCGCCGATATTCAAGTAAGAAATATTACGCGCAATCTTCCTGATTTAAGTGAATATACTTTAGTTACTGGTGCATAATCTTAATTAATATCATTTAAAATTCCATTCTATCTAGCGTAGCGGGCTTATTGTCCGCTACGTTTATTTTTATAAGCGTTTCGTTTATAATGAATTAGTCCTTTTTAAAGGACGTGAAAAAAATTATGAAAAAAATATATTTACCTATCTTAGCATTGATGCTTACATTAACGTCTTGTTTACCTCTTCCTTCCGCGGAAGATACTTTACTTGCGTTAGATAATATCGAAGATTATCTTAATAATGTTTCTTCTAGTCCACTTTATACGAGAAATCTCATCATCAACGATGGAGAGAAAGAAAGTAAATATCTTATAAGTTACGATCCATCTAATTTTTATTTTCATATTAGAAAAGAAGTGATGAACAAAATTGAAAATGAACTTTGGGTTTACGTGAATAAATCTAATTTCTATATATTAAATGATACATTAAATGAAAAAACTGGAACGGTAGAATATTTAGAAAATGTAAGCCAAGCTCAAGAAAGATTCATTTCTTTTATGGAATCAATCGATGAAATATATAAAAAAACTTGGGTGGAAATTTCTAAAGAAGTGTTAAATGAGACGAAAAATATCGTCAATAGTATTATTAATTTTGAAAACGATAATGATGATTACGTAGCGTTAGAGGAATTATCTTATTCTACTTCCTTCGATGATCACGGAAATTTTTCTTTGTTCTATAAAGAAGTGGAAGCTACGAGTAACTATCAAACGAATATCGTTTTCGATGAATATTATTTAAGAGAATATAGTTTAATTAGAGAAGATGAAGAAAATAATTATTATGAAATGAGTGAAATTTTTACTTTGGGTGTTCCGCTTGAATATCCAGACGTGAAAGAATTTGAGGTTGAAGCACCTATTAGTGTAAGCGCGGCAAATGAATTATTAGATAAGATGGAAACTTATTTAAATGAAGTGACCTCTAGACCAGCTTATCAAAGTTTAACATCGGTAACGATAGGGGAAGAAGTTATTTTACAAACTCAAAAGATTGATTTAGATAATTATTATTTTTATCAAGAAAAGCAAGATAATCTTACGAACGTGATATATGCTTACGTAGAAGATACGAATTTTGTGGAAGTAAATAATAACACTTATACTTTGAGTGAATGTACGAGCGTTGAAGACGCAAGAGCGTTATTTGATAATTACATTATGGAATTAGAAAGTGTGACGCAAGGTAATTCTAGTTTAGATTTAAATAAATTAACTTTAATCACAATTGCATCGTTACGTAATTTATTAGAAAGTGCATCTAGTTTAACTTCACGTGGTGAAGGTCACCTTAATTTTGCTTATCTTGATAGCGTTAATAATATGAGTTTAGATATCGAACTTGAAAAAAATTATTTAACTTACACGCATCAAACAACGTTAATAAACGGTAGTGATTACATTAGTGAATCAAATATTAACGTCGGTGAATTTGACTTAGTGTATCCCAATTTAAATGAATTTGAAAAGGTAGATGAACTATGAAAAAATCTTTATCTTTATTAGTGTTACCCTTATTTCTTATCGGGGGATGTAATCCTTCGACTGGAATGCCCGCGAGCGAAATTAAGGAAGTAAGCGATAATATTAAAGCTCACTTGAATAATCCGCTTCACGTTAGCCCAGCTTTCACTTCCAAATTAGTGACAAGCGTTGATAATTACCAAATAATGACGAATGAAGTGTTAGATTTTAATAACTATTATTACTACAACTTAACGCAAGTTTCCAGTGATGTTTCAGAAATTTGGTTCTATGTTGAAGATAATACTTTTTATGATGCAAGAATTGAAATCGATGGAAGCGCAACCTATAAATGCGTCGAATTTTTAACAAGTGAAGAAGCCAAAGATTATTTTAATAATTATGTGACAAATTACGAAAATAAAATGGGGCCATCAGATATTAAAGAATTAACCTTATCTACGATTGAAAATATTATCGATCCAATGTTAGAACATCTTGTTTTATTAGAAGCAGGGGAAGAACAATTAAAGCCTGAATTTAATTTAAGTTATTATCTTTCTAGTGAGGGAAGTGGAGCAATGTATTTTTCTTACGATTTAAGCGATGGTAAAAGTAGAGATTATTATAATATTCTTATCGAAGATAATTTAGTTACGCTTGCTTCCGCATTAAATCAAAATGCCGCAGGAACTACTTCTAGCGACATTGAGATATATTTAACTGCTGTGCAACAAAAACCTAATTTAGATGATTTTGTTTTAATTGATAATTCTTTATAAATATCTTTCTAATTCGAACGGTGTGACAATTAAAGAATATTTTTTCCACACTTGTTCTTTAATATAAATTAGTTTGGAATAAATTGGTTCACCGAGAACATTTTTAAAGAAACTATCTTTTCTAAATTCTTTCATCGCATCGTAAAGATTAGAAGGAATGCGTTTGATGCCAAGTTTGGTAATTTCATCTAAACTTAATTCGAATAAATTTTCAGAAATTGGTTCAATTATTTCTTCATCTTTAACGTTCATAATGCCATCTAAGCCAGCCGCTAAGAGACAAGAAATCGCTAAGTAGGGGTTAGCCATACAATCGACGTTACGAATTTCCGTACGCGTCGCTCCTCCTCTTTGGGCAGGGATTCTTATCATCGAAGAACGATTGGCTTGACTCCAACTAGCGTACACTGGAGCTTCAAAACCAGCGACAAGTCTCTTATAAGAATTGATCGTCGGATTAGTGATGAACGATAGTGGTCTAGAATGATTAATAATGCCGCTTATCCATTTTTTACATGTTTTAGATAAACCATCTTTGCTATTTGGATCAAAGAAGACATTTTCCCCATCATTATTTACAAGTGACATGTTCGCATGCATACCTGAACCTGGATAGCCTTCGATTGGTTTAGGCATGAAAGTTGCGAAATAGCCATGTTTTCCGGCAATAATTTTGACGACTTGTTTTAAAGTTTGAATACGGTCCGCGGTTAATAAAGCATCGTCGTATTTAAAATTAATTTCATTTTGCCCAGGGCCTACTTCGTGATGGTTAGTTTGAACTTCGAAACCAAGATGCTCTAAAGCAAGAGCAATATCTCTTCTTACATATTCCGCCCCATCGATTGGAGATAAATCAAAATAAGAAGCTTTATCGATTGAATGTTTTAAGATAGGTTTACCTTCTTCATCAGTTTTAAATAGATAAAATTCTGGTTCGAAACCGACGTTTAAAGAGGCGTAGCCTAATTCTCTCATCTTACGTAATGTTTTCTTTAAAATATAACGTGGATCACCTGGGAAGGGTTTACCATTATTCATGTAAACATCACAGATGAGTCTTGCAACTTTACCATATTTTAAATCTTCAAAATCTAAGATGAGCCAAGTGTTACGATCAGGACATAGATACATGTCAGCCTCTTTGATACGGGCGAAGCCTTCTACTGAAGAACCATCGAAAGCAATCTTATCATCTAAAGCATCTTTTAATTTTGCAACAGGAATTTCAACTGCTTTGTTCGTCCCTAAGATGTCAGAAAATTGAAGTCTTACATATTGAACATTTTGTTTTTTTGCGATATTTAGAATATCTTGTTTCGTATATTTAGCCATAATTTTTTACCTCACGGCTCAATTTTAGCGATAAATTATATAAATTCAAGTTAAAATTAAAGAAAATTTATTCAAAAGATTAAAAAATGGTTCATTTTTATTCAATATTATTATTTAATTCAGCGAAAAATGAAGAAATGATAATTAAAATGCTTTAAGTTTTATAAATTTTAATGTGTAATTAAATGAAAATTTAAAATAAGTTTTTTTTAGCTCCTTTAGTGAAAATTAAAGTAATGAGAAGAAATTATTATTTTCTTCTAGTTTTTTGTATATGAATGGTTTTGTCAAAGCGATGAAAAATAGTTAACAAATGACATCTTCGTTGTTCAAAAAAATTCGTTGACAAAATTAAACGGGGGGGGGGTATTATATTTTTGAATTATTTATCGAAAGGTCATTTTATTGTTATATGGCAGTGGAAGTTATTAAATTGAATTGTCCTGGCTGCGGCGCGCCGGTATCGATTTCGCAAAAAGAATGTGAATATTGTCATTCACCAATTAATGTGAGCACTTTTAATAGTGTCATCGATATGTCCTTACCTCTATTGAATAAATACGCTGGAAGCTATAAGAAAGCTTTAGATGCACATCCTGATGATAAAGACGTTAATGCTTCGATGGGTATGTGCTATTTAAAACTTAAACTTTTCGATAAAGCTCTCGCTTGTTTTGAAATTGCCATGCAAGATAATTTCGATAATGGAGATATTTTCTTTGCCGCGGCGATTGCGACTTTGAAAGGGAAGATACCTTTTTTACATACGAAAGATGACATTGAAAAATGTGAAGAATATATAAATGCCGCGAATATGATTACTCCTAAAGGTATCTATTACGTTTTACTTAGTTATATAAAGTACGATTATTACGAAAGAAAATATTTCGATACAGTTCCAAATTATATGGAAGTTTTATCGCAAGCAAAAGAATATGGCTACTCCGATATGGATGTAAATTCCTTGTTTGGTATGTTAGGAGTAGCGAGACCAAATTGGCTTTAAAAGAGCAAATCTTTTCTATATAGGAGGTATTATTTATGGGCTTATTTGCTAGTCAAAAAGAAAAGAATTTAAAAGCTGGTCGCAGCAAAGAACAAAAACAAGTCATCGACTATTTCTTAGGAAAGCGTGGCTGTTTAGGTGTTGGAAAACTTAACGACAAAAAATATGATGAACTTGTCAATAGAGTAGTTCATGCGATCGACCATAAGAGCGAAGGATTAAGAAAGATTGGTCTTGATCCAACACAAGTAAGTAAAGTAAAAGCTATTTCTTTTGAAGGTTACAATTTTAGCGATAGAAATATTTTTACAAAACTTGGTAAAGATTTATTATGGCGTTCTTCTTCTTATCAAGTGACTTGGGTTTTCTTCACGGATGAAGAATTATTCCTTTATCAATGGACGACGAATCTTGATGAAGATGGAAAGAGCGTTAGAACAGCAGAATTCTTCTACAAAGATATCGTTAGCATCTACACTGAAACTGGTTCAGAAGAACGCGAAGTTCTCAAGAGACGTGGTTTGACGACGAATACTTATCAAAGAATTCTCATGGATTACAATCAATTTATGATCGTTGTTCCAGGTGATAAATTATCAATTTCTGTCACTAATCCAGAAGCTTCAGAAAGATCGATTCAAGGTCTTAAAGCTTTAGTGAGAGAAAGAAAAGCTAAATAATAATTTATGATGTTTGATAAGCAAGAACATGATTTTGTCTTCAATTATGTTTTAAATCATCCTCTAAGTAGACCTAACACTACGCTTACTAAATGTATTTGTTATATTATCTTGTTCTTGCTTTTCATAACCTTGTTAGGGGTGGGATTTTATTTCTTGTTAAAAAGTAGTGATTTCTTAAGTCCCGCCCTTAATGATTTATTAAATGAAAATATTGGTTTAAGCATTTTTATTATCATTCTTATTATCGGTAGTTATACTTTCTTAATTTTATCTCCGTCTATCATCACGGGGCTCGTCCATCTTTATCAGCATTACGCTAAAACTGATAGACGAAGAAAATGTAATTTTAAGCCAACTTGTTCGGAATATGCTTTATTAGCGATAAAAAAATATGGCGTTATTCTCGCTTTAATAAAAATTATTCATCGCGTCTATTTCCGTTGTCGTGGTTCGATTTGTCATATCGATTATCCTTAGAAAGGAAGGAAAATAAGTTATGTCTTTATTTAAACGTAGCGAAGTGAAAAAAACTTGGACTGAAGTCATTAAAAATGATTCTTCGCCTGATTTTTTAATTTATAAGTATCCAAGTGAAGATTTCAATACGAATTCAACATTGATTGTTCAACCAGGTGAAGAAGCTATCTTCATCGATGGAGGTATAATTAAGCAAGTATTCAGCAATGGCACTTATAAATTATCGACGAAAAATTATCCTTTTATCACTAGTCTAAGAAACTTATTTTCTGGTGGTGTTTCCATTTTTAATTGCCGTGTCTACTTCGTTAGAACCACACACAGTGTAGAAATTAAATGGGGAACGGATTCACCAATTCAAGTAAGAGATAAATTGTTAGGCATCGCAACGAAAATCAAATGCCGTGGAGCGTATAAAGTTCAAATTAAAAATCCTCAATTGTTTTTGGAAAAATTAATTGGCAACAACATGGATTTTGAGTCTGAAGTTGGTCTAAATAAATATTTTATTAGTCAATTTCAATCAAAAATTAAATCAGTTATCGCTAGAGCCTTATTAGAATCGAATATGGAACTTTTAGGAATCGATGCAAGACTCGATGAATTTAGTGAAATTATCGAACCTTACATGGATGAGATTTTAAAAGAATATGGTTTAACTTGCGTGCGTTTCGTCGTCTCGGCTTTAGATATTGAAGATGATGAACTTAGAAGAAAATATGATGAAGTGGGTATTGAAACGATCGCTAAGTTAAGACACGCTCAAGCTGATAAAGCGGTTTTTGAAACGTTAGGCGATAATTGGCAAAGACAAAGACAAGCTGAAATTTTAAAAGCGGCCGCGGAAAATGAAGGTAGTGGTGGCGGAGCCGGTATCGGAGTGGGTTTAGGTGCAGGCTTAGGCATGTTCAATGCGATGCAAAATAACAATCCAAATAGCATGGGATTAGATAAACCTAAAGGCAATGACGATGTCGCATCTAAACTTCAAACATTAAAAACTTTATTTGACCAAGGTTTGATTGATAAAGAAGAATACGATATGAAAAGAAAGGAATTATTAGCAAAATTATGAAATTAAAAAATAAGATTTTAATTGCTACAATCATATTAGATTTAGTGTTTATTGTTGTTTTTAATCTTTGTTTCTTTTTAATTGCAGGAACAATCCACACAGAGTCTACTTGGGTAGCGTATGCTTTTATTCACGTTTCATATCTATCTTTGATTTTAATTCCATTACTTAAGACGAATACGATGGGAAATCATATTTATCAAATGACTCATTATCTAGTAAGTGTTTTCTACTTCTTATCGTCTTTTGTCGCAAATGTTGTATTTTTATGCTTGGAATTAATTGATATTGTTCCTTCCATTGCCACGAACGCGGTATTGCTAGGCTTATATATAATTATTTTCTTAACACTTTACATCGTTAATCAAAAAAGTGCTGAACAAGAAAGAATTGATCATAAAGAAGCTAGAGTCATCAAAAACTACGCTGGTCGTATCGCTAGGCTTATCGAAGTAGTGGAAGATAGAAATGTAAGAAGACAACTACAAAATATTCATGATGAAATTCACTCCTTACCGAGCATGGAAGCTTTAGGCACGAAAACTTACGATAGTAAGATTGATGCTTCTATCGATGAATTAATGCTCGCTGTTAGTGAGCAAAATAATGATGAAATAGTTAAACTTTGTAAGAAAATTCATCTTCTTCTAGCAGAAAGAGATGCTTATAGGAAGGAAGAATATTAAGTATGATATCAGGACTTATCGGATCTATTTTGGAAAATAGAAAATTAAAGATTATAATTGGTTACTCACTCATCTCATTAATTCTATATTTTATTTGGCCAGCCATCATTAATCTAATGGGTGGATCTGTGAATCCATTTGTGATGTTCGCTATTGTAGCCTTTTTTTTCGCATCTATTGGGACTTCTGTTGGTTATTTACTACGCTCTGGGGAAAATAACCTCTGGGCTTTATATTTCATCGCTTACGGTATAATATCTTTAAATTCAGCGCTTATAGGCACGCTGTTCTTTTATACGATACCTAATTTTTCTAATATGTACGTGCCTTTAATTTATCTTGCTGGGTACGTTATTAATTTAATACTTTATTTTGTGTTTAATATGGCTATTGATAGAGATCCTATTGGACCAGCCATCGTCGTATTTATGGGCTTTATTGTCATTTCGGCAATTGCAACATTTGTCGCTTTGTTTATTTTTAATTATCCAGGTATTCCACTTCTATCTGTAGAATAATCTCTCTTTATTTACTAATAATAGTAGCGGTTAATTCCTCTACTATTTTTTATTATTTTTTGATGCATGTTAAAATATATTTAAAGAATAAGTGAGGATTTACTTATGGAAGAAAATATTTGTAAGAAGTGCGGAACGTATAATGTTTTAGATGCCAAATTTTGTAAAAATTGTGGACGAAGATTAGATGGTAAAAAAGTATGCGTGCACTGTGGAAAGTTAATTGATGATGATGCGATTTATTGTTCTTATTGTGGCGGAAATATTAACGCGACAAAAGAAGAATTTAAGAAGATAGAAGTTATTAAAAAGAAAGCTTCTATCAATTATAAGCCAGCATTAAAATTATCTTCTTTTATTTTAGGTTGCGTAGCGGCAGCTTTAATTTTCCTCATGACTTTTCTTATTGGTTTTACGAATAAAAGTAGCCAATCAACCGTTTCTTCTAACTTCTTCCTTTATTATTTTTTAGGTGATGTTTATGCGTCCGGTTTTGCTGGCACGAGCATTTATACAATAGTAGGTCCGATTTTAGGAACGATAACAGTCGTTTTAATCTTTGTTGGAATAATTATTGGTGTAGCCTTCTTCATCAAAGATTTAGTGAACTATTCTAAAGGGAAAGTTGATTCTATCACTAAATCAGTGTTAGTCATCTATTTAATTTATATCGCTGGTATTTCTTTATTACATCTATTAGTTGCCTCTAATATGATTTTAACTTCTCAAACGGAAAATATTGTGGAAGGTCGTTATTTGAACGCTCCGACGATGTTAGGCATTATTTTAGGTGCATTATTAATTATTGCTTCCTTAGTGTTAGATGCGATTAGAACGTTCCAACTTAATAATTTAATAGGATATTTAAAACGTGCGATTCCTAGTTTAATTATCATCATCTTAGGTATTGTTTCCTTCTCTATCATCTCACAAAACTTAATGCAATTAAGTGAATACTACACTAGTGGGTCTTATAATTCAGTTAGTATGGATTATGGTATCCTCATGTTCATTACTTATATGGCCAATTATATGTTCGCAACCGTGCCAGGCGGGGGTGAAGTAACTTCCGCTGAAGCGACGACGATGTTCAATTATAGTTTAGGCGTTGCCTTTAGTTGTTTAATTTTCTTATGTTTGATCTTATTTGCTCTATTCTTTATATTAGGTGTAAAAGAAGTGGCTACTAAATTTGGTCAAAAGAGCACGAAGGCTTCTAGATATCTTATCGCTAGCAGCGCATTTATCATCGCTATCGCGACATTTGAATTTGCGCTTAATGCGACTGCGGGTGTCTATTTCTTCAATACGACAATCAACCCTAATGGTCCGATATTTATTTTAATTGTTGGCTTGTTCGCTCTCGCATGTGCGATTGTTTATTCTATATTTAACAAAAGCGAGGATAAGGAACAATTAGTAGCGGCTGAAAAGCAATAATTTTGGTAAATTGCCGTTATTTTTAAACGAATATTAATATAATAGTCTATTTTTCTACGACGAGTTTGAGGCTTAATGGTTAAAATTATATCTATTTAAACGATATAAAGTTTCAAATGATATGTTATAGCTGTGTTAAAAGAAGATCATGATTATGCGAATTCGGATGTGCGTAGTTTCTTAAACGTTGAAATGTTTAACTCATTATTCAATAGTTTTGATAAGGATAGAGTTATGTTAAATAAAACCGATAATGGGAGCGATACGACGAGAAGTTGTTATACGGGAACTAATCCTAATCCTAACGCTCCTACAGCAGGTGACCCTGATGAATTTAGCGATGATCATGTCTATTTGCTTTCGTATCGTAATTTCGATGGAACCTATGGTTATGAAGATTTAAATAGCCCATCAAATAGAGCAACTGTTGCAACAGATTATTCTCATAGTAACGGCTATTATCATCACGATAAAAATAGTTATTGGACGCGTTCACCAAGCAATAATGAAAATGGCGGCACTTACGTTAGCTACATTGCATCAGGAACAACAAGCTCTCTTTATGCTGGAGAGGAAGTTACTACTGTTCTAGGCTTAAGAGTAGGTATTACATTTAGCCTTAGTAATTCATCAAACTAAGCATATTTAAGTTTTAATTAAATAAACTTATCTTTTATGGCATAATATCTATTACAAGGAGAACTATTTCCATGAAAGATTATTTGAAAGAAGCGGAAGAGGCTTACACCCCTCTTTTAGCCATCGAAGAAGCAAGTAGGTGCTTATTATGCCATGACGCCCCATGCTCTAAGAATTGTCCTGCTGGTACAGATCCGGCAAGATTTATTCGTGCCTTACGTTTTTTAAATGAAAAAGGTGCGGCGGAAATTGTTAGAGAAAATAATGCTTTGGGAGCGATATGCGCAAGGGTGTGTCCACAAGAAAAATATTGTAAATTAGGTTGTTCAAGAAGTGGTATTGATAAACCAATTGAAATTGGTAAAATTCAACGTTACATCACTGATTTTGAAGCTAATTTAAAGATGGAAATTTTAAGGAAGCCAGAAGTAGAATTAAAACAAAAGGTTGCCATCATTGGTTCTGGTCCTGGTGGTTTAGAACTTGCGGCTTTATTGCGTATGAAAGGTTATCAAGTGACAATCTTTGAAAAAGATGAAAAACTTGGTGGTTATCTAAGATATGGCATTCCTTCATATCGTTTACCAAATGATGTCTTAGATTTAGAAATTAAGCGTATCTTAGATTTAGGGGTTAAAAATTTAGTGAATCATCCAGTGGACGATGATGAATTTAAAAAATTAAAGGAAGAATATGACGCGGTCGTCGTTGGAACTGGTTACGAATTAGCAAAAACATTACCAATGTTTGAAGATGACCCACATGTCGAACTTGCGACCCAATTTTTAAGAAGAGCGAAAAATGAAGGTGGCGATATCGATGTCTATAGCGATACATTAGTCATCGGTGGTGGGGACGTGGCGATGGATGTCGTTACTACTTTAAAGCGCATTGGAACACCGCGTGTCATCGATGTTGTTTATGAAGAATTTAATGAATTTAGAGCCAGTCAAAAAGAATTAGATGAAGCAAGAGCGTTGAATGTTTCTATCATCGATGGTTACGTTCCTATGAGTTACGATGGAAAAGTTGTTACTTTTAAACATCGTCATTTACCAAGCGTTATTTCTATTGAACCTAAACATATCATCTTAGCGGTCGGTCAAGTTGTAAGACCTCAATTTGATTTAGATTACAATCTAGGTGAAGTTGTGGCCAATAATTACCGTGTCGGAGATTCTAATGTGTTTGTCGTCGGTGATATCGCTAAAGGCGATAAAACAGTCGTTGGAGCAGTTAAAACTGCAAAAGAGGCGGCTTACTTTATCGATTCATATTTAACGAAAGCGAGGACAAAATAATGATTAAAAAAGATTTGAGTATCGAATTCCTCGGTGTGAAATTTAAAAACCCTTTCATGCTTTCTTCTTCGCCTGTCGGTAATTGTTACGATATGTGCGCGAAAGCATTTAGATCAGGTTGGGGTGGAATCGTCTATAAAACTTTAATCAAAGATCCATGTGATGAATGTTCGCCACGTTACGATATGTTGACCAAGGAAGCTACTCCTTTTGTCGGCTTTAAAAATATGGAACAACTTACTGAACATCCTTTAGAAGATGATTTAAGAGATATTACACGCCTTAAGAAAGAATTCCCTGATTGTGTTTTAGTCGCTTCTATCATGGCTGGAAGCGATGAAGATTGGAAGACTTTAGCGAAGCAAGTTGAAGATGCTGGTGCGGATATGATTGAACTTAATTTCTCTTGTCCTCAAATGACCGATACACATCTTGGTTCGGCAATTGGACAAAATCCAGATTTATGTCGTCAATACTGCAAAGCAGTAAAAAGCGCAACTAAGCTTCCTGTTATCGCTAAGATGACTCCTAATATCACCGATATGTGTGAAGTGGCTTTAGCAAGCAAAGAAGGTGGAGCGGACGCTATTTCTGCTATTAACACGATTAAATCGATTTTAAATGTCGATTTAAATATGGAAGTGGGTCTACCTATCGTCAATGGTAAATCTTCGATTTCAGGTTATTCTGGTAAAGCGGTTAAACCAGTAGCGTTAAGATTTATTCAACAATTAAGAGATAATCCTAAGACGAGAGATATTCCTATCTCTGGTATTGGTGGAATCGAAACTTGGCGTGATGCGGCTGAATTTATTTTACTTGGTGCTTCCACTTTACAAGTCACGACCGCGATTATGCAATATGGTTATCGTATCATCGATGATTTATGTAATGGTTTAATGCACTATATGGAAGAAAAAGGTGTAGATCATCTTTCCGACTTAGTAGGAAAAGCAAATAAGAATGTTATTCCCGCGGAAGAACTTGACCGTGACTTTAAGATTTATCCTAAGATCGATAATGATAAGTGCGTCGGCTGCGGAAGATGTTACATCTCATGTTACGATGGATCTCATCAAGCTATGGAATGGGATAAGAAGACGAGAAGACCAACTTGTAACACTGATAAGTGTGTTGGTTGTTTGCTTTGTTCTTTAGTGTGTCCTGTCGGGGCAATTTCTAAAGGTGAAGTTGTCTTTAAGAATGGACGCGGTAAAGGAAGAAAAACGAAAGATATTATCGTTTAATTAATTTAATTACATTCATTTAAGAAGTCATCCCTCGTGGGTGACTTTTTTTGTGTCAATAGGAATAATGAGAATAAAACCGAGCAGCCATTTATAGAATTTTGAAATATTAAATCGCAAATTTAGCATATACTTCATTTTGTTCAAATTATTAAAGATTCTTTTTCATTAATAAGCCAACAAATAAAAAAACATTCAAATAAAAAAGTGTTATAATATAACCGTAAGTTAAAAAATTCAGGAGATTTTATGGTAGAAATTTTTAATGCTCTTGCAGCTCTTTTTTCTTTAGTTGGTGTTGGCGCGCCACAGAATTTTGTTTTTGAAGATAGTTTAAAAATAGATGCTATCGTAGAAGTCGCAAATTCTTCTTTAGTTGAAATACCATCTAATTATAAAGAATTACTATGTGAAAAACCAATTTATAATTTTTTAGGGGCAGACAGATATAGATTAATTAAATTTCAAAGTAATTATGGAATTTATGACATTCAAGAAGAAATGTTAATAAAAATCTTATCATACGAACAATTTGAATGTCTAAATATTGACTCCGTTATTTTTTTCTTTCCTAATGATAAGTGTAGTTTTATATATTTTGATGAATTATCCAACTGTTTTTACGATTGTATGTCGGGTGCAAAAATTGATAATTTAAATCCTCTAGGCAATTCTGATTCAATTAATCGAGGTGAATATTATCTTAGAATTCCAATTGCGGAGGATGCCACTAAAATAGATAATTATTATTTTGAAGAACTTGGCTCTGCTCATGGTTATAATGTCGATGGCACTTGTGCCATCGTATCATCTCAAATTTTGCTAAATTATTATGATTCATTTTATGATGATAGATTGGTTGATGAACAACTTGATGTAAATTTTAAAACATTCGAAAGTAATTCCTCAATTTCTGAGTTTTATGTAGATTATAATACCGATTTTGCAGCATACGATTATTTTCATGATTATTTATGTGATTTTATTGTAGAAAACACAGGTGAATCAAATCCACACGATGGGGTTGGCGTCAATTATCAAATTGAAATGATTAAAAAATATTATGAATCAAAAGGCATAGAATATACTTCTACAGTCTCTGAAGGTAACTGGGCTGATTTGATTACAGCTCGACAAGTTGGTGTTATTAAAGATGCTATTGACAATAATAGACCAGTTATAGCTGGTGGGAACAACGCAGTTGGACCACACTCTGTAGTTGCGTACGCTTACAATGATGAATATGTTTGGGTTCATACAGGCTGGGGTTATGTCGCTGCTGTATCTTGGGATATGTTCACAAGCCATATATTTGATTTTTCAAAGTATGGGTATGCTGGTGCTATTGATATTTATCCGTCTGGCGAACATTTTCATTCAGATAATTTTTACGTTGAGTCTGACGAAGAATATTTATGTACATGTGGTTCAACATTTAAAAAACAAAAAATATCACCAGAGGATTATGGCTTTGAGGATGCTTACCCATCCACTAATACTTATAAACTAGTAGGTTTATCTAATGGCTTTGAATTTGAAACAAATAGATTAAGGGCTGGATATATTCAAAGTCAAGTTGTGAATTTATCACCTAGAAGAGAAGGCGCTGGAACAGCATATTTGGAATATAATTTTCCTAGTTCTGTTGCACGTATTAATGTAGATTTGTCATATTGGAGTTCTCAAGAATTAGTGGAATCACCTAACTTTACTTGTTGTTTTGAGTATTTTGATAGAACATCTGCTATTAATCCAGTTAAATTGATTGATTTGGTCAATGATGTTGAGTTAAGTACTGATAGATACAATCAGGATAATTTTGCATTTCACTTTTCTAAAAACAATTTAACAAAGTTCAGATTTTATTCAACATCTGATGCTTTAGGTGATAGAAATAAAGGAAGACTTTCAATAGGGGATATGGTGATATTCTATGAAACATAAATTGATATTATTTTTACCAACTATATTATTTACTGTAAGTTGTGCGCCTGGACCTTTATATGTGAAAACTAATAGTTACGAGAATTATGTTTCTTTTACCTCTAATTATTATGAATATTTTGTCACTAGCGCTAACTACGATTACTTTTTATTCAATCTAGATAATGTATCTTTAAAAAATTATCAAAAGAGATATTTGATCGAAGGTGTTACTAGTAAAAATGTATGTGATACAAGTTTAATTCATTGCAATGAATTATTTGAAGTTTTAAGTACGTCTTTATCATTTTACGATGAAGAAGATACTTTAAAATTAAGAATCTATTACCAGGAAGATAAACATTTTAATTGCGATAATATCACTTGGTTTATCGATTTCTATAAATTCCCTTTAAATCAATCAAATTATGATATATTAATTGAAGAGGAAGGTTATTCTGCACCTTTAATATTGTTAGATAGCGTTAGTGAAGATAAGTTAGTGACTATTGAAAGATATAACTTCGATAATTGTTTTTCTAACTTTGAAGAACTTGAAACATTTTTAAATCAAATTGAAGTTGCTGCTAGGAATGCTTTAATTTAATTTCTAATTAAAATTGATAAATATTTAGTGATTTTTTCTTCGCTCTATTACATAATTAAGCCATGGCTAAAATCAATAATCCGATAGAGGAAAATAATTTTAAAGAAGAACTATTAGAATTATCTAAGATTCAAGAGGAAGCAAAAAGATGTCTCAATTGTAAAGCACCTCGTTGTTCTTTAATGTGTCCAATGGATTGTGAGCCACATCGTTTCATCGCTTTACTTAATAAAGGAGATGTTGAAGAAGCGGCAAAATTTGTTTATACAAAAAATCCTTTAAGTTACATCTGTGGCTACATTTGCCCGAGCGAAAGATATTGCGAAAAAAATTGTTTAAGAGGAAGAATTGATAGTGTTATTAAAGTAAGAGAAATACATCGTTTTCTTGGTTCGCTTAATTCTAGATTTGAAGAAGAATTTAAACCGTTGAAGAATAAATCTATCTTGATCGTCGGTGGTGGTCCTATAGGCTTAATAATCGCTAATAAGATGGCAAAACATGGGTTAAAATCCACTATTTTAGAGAAAAGCTCATATTTAGGAGGAGCTTTAAGAAATCAAATTCCAGCTTTTAGATTGCCTGCTAGTGTCATCGATCATGATTTAAATCCATTGTTAAACGAACGCATCGAAATTAAATTGAAGATGACTTTTGGAAAAGATGCCACTTACGATGATGTCAAGGACAAATACGATGCAATTATCTTTACGACCGGTTTAGATAAACCTAGAACTTACGATTTTATGTTGGATCATCCAAAAGTTATTTTAGCGCAGGATTTTTTAAGGATGTGTCGCCACGATTTAGAAATTGAGACTTACGATAAAATAGTTGTCATCGGTGGGAGTGATACAGCGATGGATTGTCTCGCGAGTGCGAAAAAAATCGCAAAAGAAGTCGTAGGAGTATATCGAAGAGAAAAAGAAAGATTAAGAGCAAATAAAGAATCTTTGGAGATGGGATTTAAGGCTGCGGATGATTTCATCTTTAATCGTACACCTTTAAGATTTGATGAAGTAGGGAATATGGTCTTTAAAAACTATTATGGTGAAGATGAAGAAACTATTCCTGCGAGTTTATACGTTTTAGCTATTGGTGTTCTTATCGATGATAGTTATTTAAAAGATTTCTTTGAATTTGAAGAAGACTCTATAAAGTGTAAGAAAATACCTAATGCTTTTTATGCAGGCGATATGTCATCTAGTGATAAAACATTAGTAAGCGCACTTTCGACAGTGGAAGAAGTCGTTAAAGAAATTTTCGAATATTTGAAGTTAGATTGACCTTAATATTTAATAAATTTTTCTATTAGTAAATCATTTATAAATACTTTATAATACTTTTGTTTAAGAACTAATTTGTTTCTAGGAGGAAATAAGTACATGGCTTCTTTATCAGCCGGGGCGAAAAAACGCATTTTAGAAATATGTGCGGAATATAAAAATGAACCGACCCCATTAATTATGATTTTAAGTGAAGTACAAAATGAATTTGGTTACGTACCACTTGAAGTGCAAGAAATTATTGCATCCGAATTAGACATTCCAGTTTCTGATGTTTATGGCGTTGTTACTTTTTATGCATTCTTTTCATTGAAACCAAAAGGAAAATATGTCATTGGTGTCTGTCTTGGTACAGCCTGTTACGTCAAAGGTTCGCAACAAGTAATAGATAAGTTTGCTGAACTTTTGAATACGAAACCAGGCGGAACTTCTGATGATGGTTTATTCTCCCTTGATGCTTTACGTTGTATTGGTGCATGCGGTATTGCGCCAGCAGTAAACGTCAATGGAAAAGTTTATCCGAAGGTGACAGTGGACCAAGTACCTCATATTATCGAGGAATATCGTAAATTAGAAGGAGAAAATTTATGATTGATTCAACGAAATCATTAAATGAGAAAATCGCTCATTGCTCGCAATGTTTAAAAAATAAAGTCGAAGGATTAGATGGAAAGCGTGCGGTCGTCGTCTGCGGTGGGACAGGATGTATGGCTTCACATTCGGAAGAAATTCTTGAAGAGTTTAAGAAATTAATTGAAGAATACGACTTAGCGGATAAAGTTAGTGTTAATCATGTCGGTTGCTTTGGTTTTTGCTCTCAAGGACCATTCGTCAAAATTTTTCCAGAAGATACTTTATATCACGCTGTGAAAGTTGAAGATGTAAGAAAGATTGTCGAAGAAGATTTACTTAATAATCATGTCGTCACTGAATTATTTTACGAAGATCCAGCGACGCATCAAAAAGTGCAAAGGCAAGATGATATTAATTTCTATAAGAAACAAGTACGCTTAGCGTTACATGGATGCGGCCATATCAATCCTGAAAATATCGATGAAGCTTTAGGCTATGGGGCTTTTAAAGGCTTAGAAAAAGCTTTATCTATGAAACCACAAGAAGTCATCGATTTAATTTTAAAAAGTGGTTTAAGAGGCCGCGGCGGAGCGGGCTTCCCAACTGGCCGTAAATGGCAATTTGCTTACGATCAAAAAAATGATACAAAATATGTCGTCTGTAATGGCGATGAAGGTGATCCAGGTGCGTTCATGGATCGTTCCATTTTAGAAGGTAATCCATTAAACGTCATCGAAGGGATGATGATTGCAGGTTACGCAATTGGAGCGAAGAATGGTTATTTTTACGTTCGTGCGGAATATCCAATCGCTGTTAAACGTTTAAGAATTGCTATTAAAGAAGCTGAAGAATTAGGTCTTGTTGGTGATCATATCTTAGGTACAGATTTCTCGTTCCATGTTCATATTAGATTAGGAGCAGGGGCGTTCGTCTGTGGCGAAGAAACTGCTTTACTTAATTCTATCGAAGGTAAAAGAGGTATGCCTCGTCCTCGTCCACCATTCCCAGCTATTAGTGGTTTATGGGGTAAACCTACCATTATTAATAACGTCGAAACTTTAGCTTGCGTTCCTTACATCTTAAGAGAAGGTTTAGAAAACTTTACCAAATATGGAACTGAAAAGTC
Source organism: uncultured bacterium (assembly GCA_949297055.1). Taxonomy (GTDB): domain Bacteria; phylum Bacillota_I; class Bacilli_A; order RFN20; family CAG-826; genus CALVUG01. The sequence goes on from CASFRI010000035.1 coordinate 61,706, forward strand.
TAAAGGAACGAAGGTTTTTGCCTTAGGTGGAAAAATTAATAATGTCGGCTTGGTGGAAGTTCCAATGGGCACGACTCTAAGAGAATTAATTTATGATATCGGTGGCGGTATTCCTAATGGGAAGAAATTTAAAGCTATCCAAACAGGTGGTCCATCTGGTGGTTGTTTAACTGAAAAAGATTTAGATACCCCAATCGATTTCGATAACTTAGTGGCAAAGGGTTCGATGATGGGTTCTGGTGGCGCGATCGTCATGGACGAAGATAACTGTATGGTTGACGTTGCTAAATTCTATATGGAATTTATTTGTGATGAATCATGCGGTAAATGTTCACCTTGTCGTATCGGTACGAAACGTATCTTAGAAATTTTAAATAAGATTGTTAGAGGTAATGGTACGAGACAAGATTTAGAAGATTTATTGCATCTTTCTAAGACGATTAAAGTTGGTTCATTATGCGGCTTAGGTCAAACAGCGGCGAACCCAATCTTATCGACAACTTCTAATTTCATGGAAGAATATTTAGAACATATTGACGACAAGAAATGTCGCGCGCATGTTTGTAAACATCTTATGCGTTATGTCATCGATGCGGAAAAATGTAAGAAATGTTCTTTATGTGCAAGAAATTGTCCTGTTAACGCTATTAGTGGTGTGGTTGGAAAAGAACCATTTGTCATCGATCAAAATAAATGTATCAAGTGTGGTATGTGCTTCAGCGCTTGCCGTTTCAAGGCTATCAATAAGGAATAAGGTAGGAGGAATTAGTCGTTATGGCTTTAGTAAATATTAAAATTGAAGGTCGTCCTTATCAAGTTGAAGAAGGGCTTACAATCTTAGAAGCTTGCCGTTCTGTTGGCTATCGTATTCCTTCATTATGTACTTTTAATAAAGGACAATGTTCAAAAGCTTCTTGTCGAGTTTGTCTTGTCTCCGTTAAAGGAGCGAGAGGTTTAGTAGCTTCTTGCGTCTATCCAGTGAATGAAGGTATGGAAATTTCTATTTCTAATATCGACGCAGTGGAAGCAAGAAGAGCGAACGTCGAATTACTTTTATCCAATCACAACATGAACTGTCAACAATGCGATAAAAATGGTCATTGTGAACTTTTAGAAGTGGCTAAAATTGTTGGAGCAAGAGAAGGGATGTATCAAGGAGAAAAGACTCCGACAACATTTGATAATCTTGCACCTTCATTAGTGAGAGATACATCCAAATGTATTTTATGTGGAAGATGTATCGAAAGATGTAAAGACGCACAAGGTATTGGTATCCTCGGTTTTGAAAATCGTGGTTTCAATACGATCGTCGCTCCAAGCGGCAATAGAAGTTTTGCTAGTTCTCCTTGTATCCAATGCGGTCAGTGTGTGAACGTTTGCCCAACTGGTGCCTTGATGGAAAATAGCGAAATTCATCTCATCGATAAAGCATTTAAAGAAGGTAAGAAAGTTTTCGTTCAAACCGCTCCCGCAGTTAGAGCTGCTATCGCAGAAGAATTTGGTGCTAAGATTGGTAGCGTTGGTACAGGTAAAATGGTGGCTGCCCTTCATCGTCTTGGTTTCTACCGCGTCTTCGATACGAACTTCGGGGCAGATTTAACGATTATGGAAGAAGCTTACGAATTATTAGGTAGAATTAAAAATGGTGGTGTTTTACCACAAATTACATCTTGTTCGCCGGGCTGGGTTAACTATTTAGAATATTATTATCCTGAAGTTATTCCACATGTTTCTTCATGTAAATCTCCACATGAAATGCTCGGAGCAATCATTAAGTCTTATTATGCTAAAAAGCACGATTTAGATCCAAAAGATATTTTCGTCGTAAGTGTCATGCCTTGCGTCGCTAAAAAATATGAAAAAGATCGTCCCGCGAATCGAGCGGTCGATGGTTTAAAAGATGTTGATGCTGTCATCACGACAAGAGAACTTGCGAAGATGATTAAGCGTGCTGGTATCGATTGGTCATATTTACCAGAAGAACAATTCGATGATGATTTACTAGGTGAATATACTGGTGCAGGTGTTATCTTTGGCGTGACTGGTGGGGTGATGGAAGCCGCTCTTAGAACTGCTTATTTCGCTCTTACTGGTAAAGAATATCCCGCCATCGAATTTAAGGAAGTAAGAAATGTTTCTTTGTTTAAAGAAGCAAGCATCGATATTGATGGTAAAGTGATTAAGATTGCAGCTGTTTCAGGTATGAAAAATGCAAAACCATTATTAGAAGATGTTAAAAATGGTAAATCACCATATCACTTCATCGAAATTATGGGTTGTCCTGGTGGTTGTATCAATGGTGGCGGTCAACCTTACGTCCACCCAAATCTTCTTATGAACGAAGAGGCTAATATTTTAGATACTTACATTCAAAAACGTGCCTCCGTTCTTTATAGTGAAGATGAAAGACAAGTTTTAAGACAATCGCATAATAATTCTGACATCAAAAAACTTTACAAAGATTATCTTGGTGAACCATGTTCCCATTTAGCGCATGAATTACTCCATACGCATTACGATGCACATCGTGAAAAATATCCGCAGGTGAAAAAATAATTATGATTAAACACGTCATCTTCGATTTAGATGGCACGCTTCTTGATACGATGAGCGATATGCTCTTAGCCCTAAATCTTACGACTAAGAAAATATTTCCAAAAAGAAGAATGCATCATTTTAAAAAAACTGATGGCGTGTTTTTATACGGTAATGGGCAAAATGTTTTAGTTAGTAGGGCTTTAAAAATTCTTGGTGTCGAAGATGCACAAATTAAAGAAGAATTTAAAAATACTTTTTATCAAATTTATGAAGAAAAATCTAATACTTTATCTAAGCCTTATCCTTACGTCATCGATACATTATTAGAACTTAAAAGAAGGGGTATTAATTGCTATATTCTTTCTAATAAGCCTATTAAAATTTTATCTAGAGCGGTGAATAAATATTTCACAAGTGCTTTAATTATAGATTTTCTTGGTTACACTGGCGAAGTACATAAAAAGCCTGATCCATTTTGCTTTTTGCCATTAAAAGAAAAATATTCTTTAAAAGAAGAAGAATGTCTTTACGTCGGTGATTCACTAGTGGATTATCAGTTTGCAAAAAATACGAACATGCATTTATGTATGGTGATGTATGGTTATGAAAGTAAACAAAATTTAGATGCTTTAGATAATGCTTTTTTCATTCGCAAAATGAATAAGTTACCGCAGGTGATCGATTATATCGATTCTTACGTTAAGATAAAATAAATTACAATTCAAAATAATTTCGTTAGAATATAGATATTATGAAAGATATTTATTTATATAATTCCATCAGCAATAATAAAGAAAAATTTATTCCTATAAAGGAAGGAAAAGTTTCTATCTACGTCTGTGGTCCAACAGTGTATAACGAACCGCATATCGGTAATTTAAGACCACCTATCGTCTTCGACGTCCTTTATCGTTTTTTAATGTATTTAGGCTATGAAGTTACTTACGTTTCAAATTACACAGATGTGGATGATAAGATTATTAATCGAGCGAAGGAATTAAATGTTGAACCTTTAAAACTTTCTTCTTTTTACATCGAAGAATTTAAAAAGATGCGTGAAAAGATGAATATCTTATCACCAACTTACACGCCTAAGGTGAGTGAACATATTAGCGATATTATTTCTTACATCGAAAAATTAATTGAAAAAGGCTATGCCTACGTTAGTGAGGGAGATGTTTATTTTTCCGTCGATAAAATTGATGATTATCTTTTGCTTTCTAAGATGAAAAAAGAAGATTTAATAGCGGGAGCAAGAATCGAAGTAAACGAGAAGAAAAAATCACCTTTAGATTTCGCTTTATGGAAGAAGACTGATGAAGATTTTAATTGGACTTCACCTTGGTCGAAAGGTAGGCCTGGTTGGCATACGGAATGCGTCGTCTTCATCGATAAAATATTTGAGGACCAAAATGGTTTAATTGATATTCACGGTGGTGGATTCGATCTAAAATTTCCTCATCACGATAATGAGGTGGCGCAGGCTTTTGCGATGCATTCTCACCACTTAGCGAATTATTGGATGCATAATGGTTTTATTACCTTTGGTAATGATGAAAAGATGTCTAAGTCATTAGGTAATGTCATTACCATTTCTGATGCTTTAAAGCAATGCGAGCCTAATGTTTTAAGAACTTTCATTCTTTCTAGTTCTTATCGTGCACCTATAAGTTACAATGAAATTAATTTAACTAACGCGAAAAACAATTTTGAAAAAATTGATAATACTTATCATGCTTTATCTCTCCGCTTATTATTTTTAGACGATGATTTAAATTATCAAAAAAGTGAAGATATCGATTCTTTCATCGATGCTTTGAAAGATGATTTAAATACCTCTAATGCTTATAAAGCCTTATTTGATTTAACCAAGGAAATAAACACTTATCTTCATCGTGGTATAGACGAACTTAATATTTTAAAAACCTACTTTGAAAAATTTAAGACGATGTTAGACATTTTAGGTTATAAGATGAATACTCCTATTGTTTCCAATGAAGATAAATTACTATATAATAATTATATAACGGCAAAAAAGAATAAAGATTTTGCTAAAAGTGATGCTTTAAGGACCATACTTATAAAGAAAGGTCTTTATTAACGAAGAGGCAAAAGATATGAGCATTGATACAGTTGATAACATAATCGTCCAATGGTTCAATACTAGCTTTAATACCGGCGCGCCTGAGTGGATCGGTAATTTAGTGTTATGTTTTCTTTGTATTTTGATGACGATTATTCTTTCTGGTCTCATCGGTTTTGAAAGAGAATATAACGGCCACGCAGCAGGGCTAAGAACGCACATTCTTGTTTCTCTTGGTTCCTGTATCATCATGATCGTTTCAATTTATGGATTTAATGTTATGCCTGGAAATGAAGCTTTCGCAAATCGTGACCCCGCTAGACTTGCTGCACAAGTTATTACCGGTATCGGTTTCTTAGGGGCTGGTACAATCATTCAAACTGGCATTAGTGTCAAAGGTTTAACGACCGCGACTACTTTATGGTTATCGATGGCGGTGGGGCTCGCTTGTGGAAGCGGCAATCTAGTTATAGCTACCTTAGCTACCATTATTGCTTTAAGTGTTCTTACGATGTTACGTAAATTTGAAAAATTTGCGGCTAGAAAAAATCCTATTATCACTTTAGTGGTCAATGCTGGTACGCCTTTTATTAAAGAACTTATTTCTATCGGTTCAAGATTTGGCGTTAATATTCGCGATGTCGATTCACAAATTGTCCAAATTGATGGACAAGAAGCTTTAAGAGTTAATATTCGTTGTTCAAAAGTTTCTAAAGCTTCGATGACAGCGTTCGTCGACGAATTAAGACAAGCAATTAAACCACTTGAATTACATATTTCTACTGGCTTGATGTAAAAATAAAATTTGAGACCAAAAGGACTTGATTTTATGTCAATATATATCTATGGGAAAAAAGCTTGTGAAGAAGCTTTAAAAAAAGAGGATCAAATCCTCGAAGTTTTTCTTAACAAACGTGTTCTTAAATTATATGAATCTCAACTTGGTCATCTAAAACGTCGTCTCGTCGATGATAAAGAACTTGATAAGCTTAGCCAAAACCACGTGCATCAAGGTATCGTTATCAAACTAAAAGAATATAATTTCTATCCTTTAGAAAAAAGATTAGAAGAACTTAAAGAAGAAAAGAATTCAATCATTCTTATCTTGGATGGTATTTTAGATCCTTATAATCTTGGCGCTATCTTTCGTAGTGCGGCAGCATTTAATGTCTCTTTAGTTATTTTAAGAGAAGATAGGCAAGCGCCTATCACTAATGTTGTCTATAAAGTTAGTGCTGGGGCGATGGAACATCTTTTTATAAGCCAAGTTAAAAATATTAATCAAACGATAGATATATTGAAAGAAGAAGGTTTTTGGGTTTTTGCTTCTAGCGACCATGGAGCGAAATCAATGTATGAAATTGATTATCCAAATAAAGTTGCTTTAATCGTTGGAAATGAAGGTAAAGGTATCGCGCATCTTACGATGCAAAAAGCCGATTTTAGCGTCAAAATCCCATTAAATGGACCTCTTCCTTGTTTAAACGTCGCCAGTGCGACAAGCGTCTTATTATCTTATATTTCACACTTTCTTTCCCATTAGAAAGAGGTTTCATGTTTTTAAATGATGAATATTTGCTCTTCCTTTTAAGGCGGCAAAAAAGTGATGCTTTTCAAGTACTTTATTTACGTTACATTCCTTATGGCTATAGTTATTTAAGACAGAATTTTAATGATTTAAATAATTTATTAACTAATGACGAACTATCCTCTATTTTAAGACAAGCATTTTTCGTCGCTATATCGCGATTCGACTTCAATAGTGGTTATTTTTATCCTTATTATGTCAAAGTTTTAAAAAGTCATTTTTTCAATGCACTTAGAGCTAAGAAAAGTTCAAAAAGTGTCGAGCATAGTTACGTTATGCTTTCTTTAGATCAAAAATTATTTGAGGACCATGAAACTAAAACTTTTCATGATTTAATTTACGTGGATGATGAATTTATCGACCATTTCAATAGCGTGAATTTGTTATCTATTACTTTGAATGAAAAAGGGATATTTTCACGTTTAGAAAAAGAAGTATTAATGTATTACCTAGATGGATATAAAAGTAAAGAAATCGCTGAAGCGTTGAAGATGAATGTAAAGAAAGTAAGATCTGTTATTAACAAGTTAAAAGAACAATATAAAAAGCTAGAAGATATCGTTCAAATTGCTTAAGTTTTTATCTTCTAAAAAATGGAATGAATTCATTCATTTAAAAGTAGTCAGTTTCAATTTATAAATTGACAATTAATTTTTGCTTGTGTTATATTCTTGTAGCGAGTAAATTTTTTATGCGTGGAAAAGTAATGATGATCTGTGAAGAATGTGGAAGTAGAAATTACTCCGTTCACAAATCCCAAAACGTAAAAGATAGACTCACATTGAAAAAGTATTGTTCCCATTGTAATAAGATGACGATACATAAAGAAAGTCGATAGGAGTGAGAAATATGGGTATTAAAAAATATTTCAAGGAAGTTGTTAGAGAAGGTTCAAGAGTGCGTTGGCCTCATCGTGAACAATTATTACCTGCTCTTGGAGTTGTTCTTCTCGTCGCTATTTTCACTGCTTTATTCTTGATGCTTGAAGATTTAGCTTCCGGCACACTTATTCAACAACTTCACAACGCTTTCTCAAGCATAGGAGGTTAATTGGATGGAAGAAGAAAAGAAGTTAGGTGAAAAGGCGTGGTACGTCGTTTCCACCTATAGCGGAAATGAAGAAAAAGTCGCAGATGCGTTAGAAAAAAGAAGAGAATCTTTTAATCTTCAACCTTACATTTATCGTATCATCGTCGCAACGCAGGAAGAACCAGTTTTAAAAGATGGCGTTCCTACTGATCAAATGAAGAAGAAAAATTTATATCCTTGCTACGTTTTCATCGAAATGATCATGACGGATGAAGCATGGTACATGGTAAGAAATACACCTGGCGTCACAGGTTTCGTCGGTTCTTCTGGTGGTGGTGCAAAGCCATTCCCAGTTCCTCCTGAACAGATCGAACCAGTGCTCAAACGCATGGGTATGGTCGATAGTGCGATGTATGATCGTTATAACGTAGGCGATAATGTGAAAGTTATCCACGGCGCCTTAGAGGGTACAGAAGGTAAGATTACAAGTATCGACCGTGAGACTGGCCAAGTAAGAGTGGAAACTATCTTCTTTGGGCGCGTAACTCCAGTCGATGTCGATTTCTCTGAAATTGAAAAAATTTAATGAAAAAGATAGACCTTTAGGAAAAATAAACCTAAAGGTTTTTTCTTGTTTTTAATATAAATATGAATAATCATTCATTTTTTAATTGACAAATATGAACACTCATTCATATAATAATAGCCGAGGTGAAATGTATGATTGATCAATATATCGATGATGAAACAATTGAAGAGATGGAACAATTGCTCAATGTTGCATCTGATTTTACTCGTTTAAAAATAATGCACGCTTTATTAAGTGGCGAAAAGAATGTTGGTGAATTAATTGAGTTAGTAGGGGCGTCTCAGTCCTTAGTATCTCATCAGTTACAAGTATTAAGAAATAATCGTCTCGTCAGCGTGCGCAAAGACAAGACGCGCGTTTATTATCGACTTAATGATGAACATATTAATAAATTGTTCGAAGTCGTCTATGAGCACGTGAAAGAAAAGAAGACGAATGAGGAAAAATAAATTATGGAAGAGATATTTGTTTTACGAGGCGCAAGTGAAAAATTAAGTAAGGAAAATATCGAAGCACCTTTTCTTAAATTAAATAATGTTAAAGAGGTTCATTTTGATGAAGAAACATCTCATCTTACTTTAGTATATACTGATAAACTTATAAATATTCATAAATTAAATAAGTTAATTAAAAGATCATTAGGAGATGACATATCCGTTGAATATTTATCTTCTAAAGAATCGAAGAAAGAAAAAGTTATTGGCAAAGAAGAAATATTATTAATATCTCGTATCTTAATTTCTTTAACTATTTTGCTTCTTTCGATGTTTTGGCTTACTCCAACTTATGAAAACACAAATTTATATTATATTCCTATCATTACTTATGTTATTGGCTGGTTTATCGTTAGTTACGATGTTTTATGGGAAATAGTAGAAAATATCATTCATAAGGAAAATTTCTTTGATGAATCCTTATTAATGTCTATTGCTTCTATCGGAGCTTTTGCTATCCAAGAATATTTTGAAGGTTGTTTAGTCATGATACTTTCTCAAGTTGGAGAATTATTTGAACATATTTCATTACATCGTTCCAAAAATGCGATTGTTGATGCGACCGACTTAAGGCCTAAAACCGCAACTATTTTAAGAAATAATAAATTAATTACTTTAAGAGCAGAAGACGTTAAAGTAGGGGATGTAATCTACATTAAAGTTGGCGATACAATTGCTTGTGATGGTGAAGTTATAGCAGGGGAAGGAAGAGTTAATACTTCTTCTTTAACTGGTGAATCTTATCCAATTTTATTAAAGGAAGGTAGCCTTGCTTTAAGTGGTTACATTTTAGAAAGTGGGGAATTAAGAATTAAAGTTAACAAAGCTTATGAAGATTCGACTATCGCTAAAGTGATTGAATTAGTATCTAATTCGCAAGAAAATAAATCCAAAACTGAAAGTTTTATTACTAAGTTCGCAAAATGGTATACGCCATGTGTTGCCTTTTTAGCTCTCTTTACTCTCATTGTTGGAGGCGCGGCGAGCGGAGAATGGTTAAAATGGACTTATAATGCCTTAAATTTCTTAGTTATTTCTTGCCCTTGCGCGATTGTTATATCTATTCCATTAGCTTATTTTACCGGTATTGGCTTAGCGTCTAAAAACGGTATTATTATCAAAGGTGGGAATTATCTTGATGCTTTAAATTCGATGGAAAAATTATATTTTGATAAGACTGGCACAATTACGCAAGGTAAATTCTCTTTAGTTAGATACGAAGTTGTGGGTATGGAAGAAAAAGACTTTTTAGAGATGGTTTATCGCATTGAAAAAAGATCTAATCATCCGATAGGGAAAGCTATTGTTGATTCACTCGATTTAAAAATCGATAATGATTTTAAAGGTAGAAGTGAAGATATTCCAGGCTTCGGCTTAAAGGCTAATTACAAGAAAAATGAAGTTTTGATAGGCTCACGAAAACTCATGGAAAAAGAAGGTGTAAATGTCCCATTAGTGGAAAGCTATAGTACTTTAATTTATGTTGCTTACAATAAAGAATATAAAGGTTATCTTGTCTTAGATGATAAGATTAAACTCGACGCCTATGATTTTGTTAAAAATTTAAAAAATAACTATGTTAAAGGCATTATGTTAACAGGAGATTTAAAAGGCTCAGCAGAAAGAGTAGCTAAAGAATTAGGTATCGCTAAGTATCATGCAGAACTTCTTCCAAGCGACAAATTAAATATCTTAGAAAATGACATTAAAGAAAATCCAAAAAGTGTTATTGGTTTCATGGGCGATGGGGTGAACGATGCACCATGTATCGCCAGGGCTAACGTCGGTATTGCTATGGGCGGATTAGGAAGCGATGTAACTGTAGAAAACGCAGATGTGGTCATCATGGATGATGCGCCAGAACGCGTTAATGACGCTATTAAAGTTGCAAGGGCTACTAGACTAAGAGCAATGGTGGATATAAGCGTAGCGTTACTTGTCAAAGTGACGATTATGATTTTATCGTTATTAAGTCTAGTTCCTATGTGGGTAGCAGTCTTAGCAGATTCTGGTTTAGCGGTAGTGTTAATTATTTATAGTGTCTTATTGATTAGAAAGAAAATTCATAAGAAAAAAGAAATAGTCTTATAAAGAAAAGTCGTTAGAAATCCTAACGATTTTTTCTTAAATTTAAAAAAATATTTTTCTTCTAGTTTCACTTTAAAAATATACGCTTGTGATAAATTAGATAAAAAAGTCATTTTTGCGGCAAAAATGATTTATTGAGTTGTAAATTTCCGCCATAATTCGATAATAAGCGTGAGAAAATGAATAAAAAAATATTAATAAACATATCGTTTCACATACATGAATTGATTGCTATATTTTATTTTAATAAAAATTTCATTTGCGATATGGCGCCTATTTATATATAATGTGCAAAGCGTGTTTATTCACATACATGTATAAGCACATATGTTTGTGGGAGGATATAGCGAGTATCCAAGATTACACCACAACCACAAAAAAATTACTTTAGGAGGTAAGTCACGTGGCAAAGAAAATCGCAAAAGTCGTGAAGATGGAACTCGAAGGCGGGAACGCTAAACCGGGACCAAAACTTGCTTCAGCTGGTATCGTGATGCCAAAATTCTGCACCGATTTCAACGCTAAGACGGCTGACCGTCGTGGTGAAATTGTGCCTGTCATCATTACAGCTTACGAAGACAAGTCATTCGATTTCGTCATCAAGACATCCCCAGTAGCAGGTCTATTACTTAAGGCTGCTGGTATTGAAAAGGGTTCGGCTAACCCTAAGACGACCAAAGTCGGTCATATTAGCCGTGAACAATTAAGAAAGATTGCCGAGTATAAACTTGTCGATCTCAACTGCGACGATGTGGAAGCAGCGATGCGTATCATCGAAGGCTCCGCCCGAAATATGGGTATCGTCGTCGATGATTAAGTGGGAGAGTAGTTCCGCTCGATTGGACCACTGGAGGAATTTATGAGAAAAGGAAAGAAATACGTCAAAGCGGCTGAACTTGTGGAAAAAGGTAAGCTTTATACCATTGATGAAGCTGCTAAATTAGTAAAGGAAACTTCGACGACAAAATTTGATGCAACTGTCGATATGTCCTTTCATCTTAATATCGACCCGAAGCAAGCTGATCAACAACTTCGTGGTACGATTAATTTGCCCCATGGCAATGGTAAAGTTGTTCGCGTCTTAGCTATCACTCATAAAGTTGATGAAGCAAAAGATGCTGGCGCTGATTTCGTCGGTGGCAAAGAAATGCTTGAAAAAATTCAAAAAGAAAACTGGTTCGATTACGATGTCATCGTCGCGACTCCAGACATGATGGGTGAACTTGGACGTTTAGGTCGTATCTTAGGTCCAAAAGGGTTAATGCCTAACCCAAAAACAGGTACTGTTACGCAAGACATTGCCAAAGCTGTCAGCGAAATTAAAGCTGGTAAGGTGCAATATCGTAATGATCGTGATGGTAACATGCATGTCTCTGTCGGCCGTGTCTCGTTTGAAGAAACAAAACTTAGCGATAATATGCGTGCTGTCGTCGACCATATTCTTCGTATTAGACCTAGTGCCGTCAAAGGTACATACGTCTTAACATGCGTCGTTCATACGACTATGGGCCCATCTATTCCATTACTTGTTAGTGCGAAATAATTGACCCAAAATTCCATTTGTTGGCGAGCATTCAATATACCTTAGACCGCAACGGCAAAGGTGCTTAATAATGTTGCGTAGGAAAAGAATGTAAGACATTCATCTCACTTTGTGAGATTGACTACTAAAAGAAGTATATTGAAAGCCTCATATAAAAAACTTAAAGAAGGAGGTGAACACTTAACGATGAATCAAAACACATTGAAAGCTAAAGAAGAACTCGTCTCAAAGATTGCCGCGGATGTTAAAGAACATCAAGCCATGGCTATCGTTGAATATCGTGGTTTATCAGTCTCTGAGATTTCTGACCTTAGAAAGCAACTTAAGAAAGAAAATGCTTCCATGGTCGTCTTCAAAAACTCGCTCGTAGAAAGAGCGATGGCTAACCTTGGTTATACTGGATTTGATGAATGGCTCACTGGCCCTAATGCTTACGTTTTCTTAAGCGAAGTAACGGGTGGATCAAAAGTCATCATGAAATATTCACGTCGTAACCCCAAACTCGTCGTTAAAGGCGGTGTCGTCGAAGGTCAAAAAGTCGATGCTGCTAAATTGAAGGAACTCTCTAATATCCCAGGCCGCGAAGGTCTCATCTCGATGTTCCTTTCTGTGCTTCAAGCACCAGTCCGTCAATTCGCGTGTACTGTTAAAGCAATTGCGGAAAAACAATAATCAATTAGCTGAATTTAGGAGGAAAAAATATTTATGGCTAAATTAACCAAAGAAGAAATCGTCGAATCATTGAAAGAAATGACGGTTGTCGAACTCAATGATCTTGTCAAATTATGTGAAGAAACATTCGGTGTAACAGCAGCTGCTCCAGTGGCTGGTGTCGCCGTTGCACACGAAGAAGAAGAAGGTCCAGCACAAGGACCAACCGAAGTCACTTTAACCTTAGTCAAACCTGGCCAAAGCAAAGTGGCTGTCATCAAAGCTGTCCAAGCTATTACTGGCTTAGGCTTAATGGATGCAAAAAAATTAGTGGATGCTGTTCCAGCAGTTATTAAAGAAAAGATTTCTCCAGTCGAAGCTGAAGAACATAAGAAAGCTCTCGTCGAAGCTGGCGCAGAAGTCGAAATTAAATAAGCATAATTTCTTAAAATTAAAAGCTCTTCTAAGGGGTAGTATTGCCTTCTTAGAAGAGCGTTTCCATTTAAAATTGCTCGTTACACTATATATAGTGTGAACATAAATTAACCCATCATTGTTGGCTGACGCAGTCACAAAAAAATAAATTGCGTAACTTCATGAAGTAAAGGAGCCATTACATGAAAAATATAGTTGAAAAACCATTGTTAAATAACGATCGTCTCGACTTCTCCAAGATTTCTGGTAAATTACCTTTACCTTACTTAGTGGAAATTCAAACCGATTCTTATAAACATTTGATGGATGAAGGAATCGATGAAGTATTCAATGACGTCTTTCCAATTTACAATAACTATTCGGAATCGATGCGTTTAGAATACGTTTCGCATGAATTTGAACCCGCTAAATATAGTTTTCTTGAATGTAAGGAAAGAGATTTAAATTATAGTGCGCCTCTTCGCGTAACTTTAAGGCTCGTTCTTCCATCCGGCGAATATAAAGAAGGAAAAGTGTTCATGGGTGAATTCCCTCTCATGACTGATTCCGGTACCTTTATCATCTCTGGGGTGGAAAGAGTCATCGTCTCTCAAATTGTGCGTTCTCCAGGTGCTTATCTTTCTAAGGATTTAGAAAAGACTGGTATCTATCGCTACGAAGCTGATTTGATTCCTGCACGTGGTACATGGTTACAATTTGAAAGCGATAGCAAAAATTTATTGAACGTTCGTATCGACCGTCAAAGAAAGATGTTCGCGTCTATCCTACTTAAAGCATTAGGGATGGAAAAGGATGAAGATATCGTCGAAATTTTTGGCGATCATCCGATGCTCATCAATACTTTATCTAAAGATAAACAAACCGATTCTAAACTTAAAGCCTTAACGGAAATTTTCCAAAAACTCAAACCAGGTGAACCAGTGACAGTCGAAGGTGTCAAAAATTTCTTATTCCAAAAATTCTTCGACGAAAAACGTTACGATTTAGGCAACGCTGGTCGATATAAATATCGTCGCAAACTTGGCATTTATAATCGTCTTGTCGGACGTATTCTTGCTGAAAATCTAGTGGATGCGGATGGTGTCTTAACTTTTAAATCCGGTCATTTGATGTCTTTATCTGACGTTAACGATTTAAGAGATAAACGTTTCTTTGAAACAGGTGCACATCAATTTGTTTTACCTAATAATCCAGATTTAGATAACAATAGTATCGTTAACATAGTTAAGGTCTACACGGATGATACGAAAAAACGTGTCGTCAACATCGTTGGCACCGACTTAAATCTTGAAAGCAAACATGTGACGACTTCTGATATCTATGCGACATTCTCTTATTTTATGAATGTTATCGAAGGCTTTGGCGATACGGACGATATCGACCATTTATCCAATCGTCGTGTCCGTTGTGTGGGTGAACTTATCCAACAACAAATTCGTATTGGTCTTACAAAGATGGCTAAAGCGGTCCAACAAAGAATGTCTATCGCGGACGTGGATACGATTACGCCTGCATCCTTAATTAATATTAGACCTTTGACTGCGGCTATTAGAGAATTCTTCGCTTCCAGTCAATTATCGCAATTTATGGATCAGACGAATCCTCTTGCTGAACTTACAAATAAACGTCGTATTTCAGCTTTAGGTCCAGGTGGTTTAACCCGTGACCGTGCCTCGATGGAAGTGCGTGACGTTCACTACACCCATTACGGGCGTATTTGTCCAATCGAAACACCAGAAGGGCAAAACATTGGTTTAATTAATAACCTCGCAACTTATGCGAAAGTTAATAAATATGGCTTCATTGAAACGCCTTATCGTCGCGTCGATAAGAAAAAACATGTCGTCACGGAAGAAAACGTTTATTTATCTGCCGATAAAGAACGTAACGTTATCATCGCTCAGGCTAACGTTCATCTAGATCCAGTGACTCATGAAATTTTAGATGAACTTGTCATCGCTCGTCATAATGGTGAAAATATCGTAGCGAGAAGAGAAGATGTCGATTATATCGACGTTTCGCCAAAACAAATCGTTTCGGTCGCTTCTGCTTGTATTCCATTCTTAGAAAACGATGACACGATGCGTGCTCTTATGGGTGCGAACATGCAACGTCAAGCTTTACCTTTACTTCGCCCACACGCTCCTTACGTTGGCACAGGCTTAGAACATCTCATCGCTCGTGACTCCGGCTTAGCGGTCGTAGCGACAGGAGATGGAAAAGTTACTTACGTCGATTGTAAGACGATTAAAGTTAAAGAACCCAAAGTTAAAGAACAACGTGTTTATACATTACAAAAATTTGATCGCTCTAACCAAGGTACTTGCATCAATCAAGTTCCAGTGGTCAAAGTGGGTGATGAAATTAAACGTGGCCAAATTATCGCTGATGGGCCTGCGATGGAACATGGCGATTTAGCACTCGGTCAAAACGTCACTATTGCCTTCATGATGTGGAATGGTTACAACTACGAAGACGCTGTCATCATGAGTGAAAAATTAGTGAAAGATGATGCTTATACTTCTATTCATATTGAGAAATATGAAATTGAATGTCGAAGCACCAAAATTGGTGATGAAAGAATCACGCGTGATCTACCTAACGTCAATGAAGACGCTAAAGCGTTCTTAGACGAAAGAGGTATCATCATTCCTGGTTCTAAAGTTAAAGAAGGGGATATCTTAGTCGGTAAGACGACACCTAAAGGTGCAAGTGATCCCACCCCTGAAGAAAAATTATTACAAGCTATCTTTGCTGATAAGACTAACGACCAACGTGAATCTTCTTTAAGAGTTCCACATGGTGGTGCTGGTATCGTTTTAGATGTCAAGATTTTCTCAAGAAAGAATAAAGATCAATTACCCGCTGGTGTGAATGAAGTAGTAAGAGTTTACATCGCTCAAAAACGTAAGATTTCCGAAGGCGATAAGATGTCAGGAAGGCACGGTAATAAAGGTGTTATTTCCCGTATTTTACCAGTGGAAGATATGCCATTCTTACCTGATGGTACGCCTGTTGATATCATGCTTAACCCACTTGGTGTTCCAAGCCGTATGAACATTGGTCAAATTTTAGAGATCCATCTTGGTATGGCTTGTAAGAAACTTTCAGAAAAATATGGTAAGCCATTTAAGATTGCTACTCCTGTCTTCGATGGTATTTCTAATGAAGAAATATTCAAGTTGATGGAAGAAGCTCAAATTTCTAAAGATGGTAAGACTGTCCTTTACGATGGTCGTACTGGTGAAAGATTCGACGAAAGAATTTCAGTCGGTGTCATGTACATGATTAAACTTGTCCACATGGTCGATGATAAATTGCACGCTCGTGCGACTGGTCCATATTCTTTAGTCACTCAACAACCACTTGGCGGTAAAGCTCAAAATGGTGGTCAAAGATTTGGTGAGATGGAAGTTTGGGCACTCGAAGCTTATGGGGCAGCACATACTTTACAAGAAATTCTTACTATCAAATCTGATGATCGTATCGGAAGAAGAAAAGCTTACGAAGCCATCATCACTAATAAGGAACTTCCTGAACCTGGAATTCCTGAAGCCTTCAAAGTGCTCACAAAAGAACTTCAAGGTCTTGGAATGGATGTTAAACTCCTCAACCATAACGGCGAAGAAATCGATTTAGAAGCGATTGCGCGCGAAGCACAAAAAGAAGAAAGACACTCTCGTAAGAATGCAAGAGAAGAAGAAATTGAGGAAGAATATGTTCCCGATGAAGAACTTTCCACGCGTTCTGACCGTGAGCTTGAATAATAAAAGAGGAGGTTAACTAGATTATGTTCGATGTCAATGATTTAGCCGCCATTAAGGTGGGACTTGCCTCGCCGGAAACGATTCGTTCCTGGTCACATGGCGAAGTGACGAAACCAGAAACGATCAACTATCGTTCCCAAAAACCTGAACCAGATGGTTTATTTTGCGAAAAAATCTTTGGTCCAAGTAAAGACTACGAATGTCATTGTGGTAAATATAAAAAGATTCGTTTCGCTGGTACGGTCTGCGAAAAATGTGGTGTTTTAGTTACTACTAAAGATGTACGTCGTGAACGTATGGGTTCCATCACTCTCGCTAGCCCATGTACTCATATTTGGTATTTGAAAGGTGTGCCTAGCCGCATCGGCTTAATTCTTGATGTTTCGCCAAAACATCTTGAAGAAGTCGTCTATTTTGCTGCACATATTTGTTTATATCCAGGTAATTCAAAAGTTTTGTATAAAGCTCAATTCTTAGATGAAAGAACAGCAAGAGAAGTTTTCGTTTCTGTCATCGAAGAATTCAAAGAAAAATTAGATCCAAATTCTTACGATTTTGAACTTGCTGAAAACTATATCACTAAGATGCAAAATCGTTATGAATCATTCGATTTCCAAACTATTTCCACTTTCATTTCTAAACATACGATCGATGAAGATGGTCGTGGTGCGGAATTTGGTGAAGGTGCGGAAGCTATTAAACGTCTTCTTAGCGAAGTGGATTTAAACGCTGAATTTAACGAAGTTAGTCGCAAAATTCGAGAAGAAGCTAACAAAAACAAAAAGAACAATCAAGTGTTTGAAAAACTTAAAAAGAGACTCGAAGTTATCGAAGCTTTTAGACATTCTGGTAATAAGCCTGAATGGATGGTCTTAGATGTCATTCCTGTCATTCCACCTGATCTACGTCCAATGCTTCAACTTGATGGTGGTAGATTTGCCACTTCCGATTTAAACGATTTATATCGTCGTGTCATCACGCGTAACTCCCGTTTACGTCGTCTCATCGAAATGAATGCACCTTACGTTATTTTGATGAACGAAAAACGTATGTTACAAGAAGCAGTGGATGCTTTGATCGACAATGGTCGTAGAAATAAAGCCGTTACTGGTTCTGGTTCACGTCCTTTGAAATCTTTATCAAGTGCTTTAAAAGGTAAGCAAGGACGTTTTAGACAAAACTTACTCGGTAAACGTGTCGACTTCTCTGGACGTTCCGTCATCGCAGTTGGACCAGACCTTAAGATGTATCAATGTGGTCTCCCACGTGAGATGGCTATTCAACTTCTTCGTCCATTCATTGCTTCTAGACTTATTCGCGATGGTGTTTGCAATGCGCACAAGATTGCTGACAAGATCATTGATCGTCGCGATGAAAAAGTCTTTGAAATATTAGAAGAAATTATTTCTTCTCACCCAGTGTTATTAAACCGCGCACCGACGCTACACCGTCTTGGCATCCAAGCTTTCCAACCGAAACTTGTCGATGGTCGTGCAATTAGACTCCACCCCTTAGTCTGTACCGGATTTAACGCTGACTTCGATGGTGACCAAATGGCAGTACATGTTCCACTTGGTAAAGCTGCACAAGAAGAAGCATTAAATTTGATGCTTGCTAGCAATAACATCCTTGGTCCAAAAGATGGTAAGCCAATCGTTACCCCATCGCAAGATATGGTTCTTGGTATCTATTATTTAACCTTGGAAGCAAGTAAAGAAGACTTCCTTAAAAAAGCTCAAAAGCTTCACGATTTAGGTGATGAAGAAGAAGCGGAAAAATATGAACTTTACGCTAAAGAAGAAGGCAAAGTCTTCGCTAGTGTAAATGAAGTGTTACATGCCTATCAAACTAAAGCTATTCATCTCCATAATCGTATTGCTTTACTTGGACGTTCATTACTTAAATCATCTTTTGATGAAAATATGAATAGTTCCTATTTACTTACAAGTGTCGGAAAAGTTATTTTCAATCAAATTTTCCCCACAGATTTCCCTTATTTAAATGAACCTAGTAAAATTAATCTTCTTAAAAATATCGATAAATATTTCGTCCCACGCGGTACGAATATTAAAGAAGAAATTGCTTCTCGTCCACTTTTAGAACCATTTAAAAAATCTGATATTGGTAATATCATTAACCAAATTTTCAAGATGTATGGAACTTCTAAGACAAGTGCTGTTTTGGATAAGATTAAAGACTATGGTTTCCAATATTCGACCGTCGCTGGTATCACCATTTCTATCGATGACATCAAAGTCTTACATAACAAGAAAGAAATTATCGATAAAGGTGATGCACAAGTTAATCAATTCGAACAACTTTACGAAGAAGGTTTACTTACCGACGAAGAAAGACATAGAAAAGTTATCGATGTTTGGAAAGAAACTGGTGATATTATTCAAACTGAATTATCTTCTCAAATCTCCAATGATAAACGTAATCCAATCTTCATGATGAAAGATAGCGGTGCTCGTGGTTCCGATTCGAACTTCCGTCAATTAGCAGGGTTCCGTGGTCTCATGTCCAATCCAAAAGGCGAAGCTATCGAAATTCCTATTAAATCTTGCTTCCGTGAAGGTCTAACGGTGTCTGAATTCTTCATTGCCACTCACGGTGCCCGTAAGGGTGGGGCTGATACAGCTTTAAAGACCGCTGACTCAGGTTATCTTACTCGTCGACTTGTCGACGTTTCTCAAGACGTCATCGTCCGTGAAGTCGATTGTGGAACAGACCATGGTTACATCGTCAAAGATATCATGGATACGTCTCGTCAAAATATTATCGTTCCATTGAAAGATAGATTAGTGGGAAGATTCTCTTTGCGCGCTATCGTCGATCCTACGACTGGTGAAGTTATCGTTCCACCTAATACTTTAATTGAAGAAGATATGGCTGATAAAGTTGTCGCTGCCGGCATTAAAGAAGTGGAAATTCGTTCCTTATTTGGTTGCGAAACTAGAAATGGTGTGTGCGTCCATTGTTATGGTCGTAACTTAGCGACGGGTAAAGTCGTTGAAGTAGGCGAAGCTGTCGGTACGATGGCGGCTCAATCAATCGGTGAACCTGGTACTCAGCTTACGATGCGTACATTCCACGAAGGTGGTGTTGCTGGTAGCGATATCACGCAAGGTTTGCCTCGTGTTCAAGAATTATTTGAAGCACGTAATCCAAAAGGTAAAGCTCTTATTTCCGAAATTAGCGGGACGGTGGAACTTAAAGATAAAGACACTCACGCTATCGTGACGAACGATAAAGAGTCGAAAACTTACGATATTCCATTCGGCGCGCGTCTACGTGTCAAAACAGGCGATTTTGTTAAAGCCGGTGGTAAGATTACCGAAGGGGCTATTTCACCTAAAGAATTGCTCGAATGCGCCGGTGTTGTCGCAGTGGAAAATTACCTCATTAAAGAAGTACAAAAAGTTTACCGTGCTCAAGGTATTGGCATCTCTGATAAACATATCGAAGTTATCGTTCGTCAAATGTTACGTAAAGTCGCAGTCATCGAAGGCGGCGATACTTACATGCTTCCTGGTATGAGAGTTTCCATCGAAGATTTCACTCGTGAAAATGAAAGAGTGATGAAAGAAGGTAAACGTCCTGCTATGGCTTCACCTCTTATCTTACGTATTACTGAAGCTGCTTTACAAACTGATTCTTTCTTATCAGCGGCTTCCTTCCAAGAAACGACGCGTGTCTTAACCGATGCTGCTATCAAAGCTAAAACTGATAGTCTCCACGGTCTAAAAGAAAACGTCATTACAGGTAAACTTATTCCTGCTGGTCGAGGTCTACTTAATAAAGAACAAGAAGCTCTACTTCTTAAAGATTTCGACGTCTTAACGCGCATGGACGAAGTTAAGGCTCAATATATTGAAGCCCATGATCGTAAAGATTAAAAAATAAGTAAATATCATTAATTAAGCCTACTTTATGTAGGCTTTTTTATTAATTAGAACTTTATAACAGAATATTCATATTTTCACAAATACTCATTATTTACTTGTGATCTATAGATTACTTCATTTGCATATAGCATATGTAACTTATAACAATTTTTTGTAAAAATAATGCACGAATTTATAAAACCGAAAATGCCAAGGCATAATGTAAAAGTAAAACGAAGTCACATAAAAAATCATGAA
>CASFRI010000036.1 GCA_949297055.1 uncultured bacterium
CTAACGGTATCTAATAGTTCTTGATGTTAGAAAATGAGCGATGTATATTTTAAACAAATGAGTAAAATATTTTTAAAATCAACGTTGAATGAAGCGTTTAAGTTTGTTAATAGTACAACCGTCAAAATAAAAAGTGCACTTGTTTCTCTTAGCGCAGACATATTTAGATTCTTTAAGATCTATTTTGGCGTTCAATTGAACGATAAAATCTCAGAAAAAGATTTTAGGAAAATTCTTAAAGTTTATCCTAAATTTTCTAGTTTATCAGTTGAACAATTTAATCGTTTTTGTCGTTTATATTGTTCGATGAGAAATATATGCGCTCACCTATACTCATCATATTCAGTGTCTCTTGATTCTGATCTAAAAGAATTTATAGAACAAAATTGTGAAGTTTTATACCCCATCGAGATTAATAACGAGTTAACAATTTATGGAGCAGTAATCATTTTATCATTATTATCTATTAAAATAATGATATGGCCTTTCTGTACTGCTTTCTTCCGAAGTGAAAATTTTACCGACATAAGTGCAACAGGCGAAGAGTTGAGCTTGTTTCAAATAAATATGCAAAAATTATTGAACAATAATTGTGGTTTCAGTAGAAGCTTACCAACACCTAAAGACATTATTGTTACAAATTCTACCGAATATGCGTATATCAATGATACTTTAAAAAGATATCTAACTAATATATTTTTTGATTTAGAGAAATCTCTTTCTATAGGTGCATCAAAAAATATGAAAAAAGGTTCATTAGCTAATATGCTTAGCTCGTGTCATTATTTTAACGAGCCACTAATTTCTAAAATTATTGGATTGAGAAACTGCTGGCTTCATGGAACTTTTATTGGTGATGTTATAGAGCGTGATGGAGAAAATTTTAAATTTACACTTGAGTATATAATAGGAGTTCTTAAAGAATTACAGTCAGCAGTGAGTCTTGATTGCACTCGTTTTAAGCGCATTATCAGAGATGTTGAATCTTTCGGTGAAGGATTCCTTGATTTTTATGTATTAAGACTTGTTGAGGTTTCATATAAAGTTCTTGATAGTCGAGTATTTTTATTAGATAAAATAGAAGAAAGATTAAATAACTCAAGTCGAGCGTTTAAAAGGTTATTAAACATCGATTCGAAGCTACTTAAATTATTTAGCAGTTTAATAACCAAGGATGTTCATCAATGGAATGTACATTCTGCAAAGTTCTTAGATAAAATAGAAAGAGTCCCTACGTTGTCGAACTTAAAAATAGCAAAAATTCATTGTGCACACGGATTTAAAATAGGCGATTATTCAACTAATCAAACTGACATCATCTTAGCTATCGTTCCTATTGATAAAGATTGTAAGATTTTGATCAATGAGCACGATTTAGAAAGTGTTGGTTATTTAAACAAAACAGATTTATGCAAGTTCGTGAGCATAGTTGATATAGAAATGTAACGCTCATTAATTTTACTATCACGATTTTTAAATAGGATATTTAAAATAGTGGCTTAGAAATCGATTTTGTCATATCTTATTTAGGATATTCAACTCTAATTGAGGCTAAAGCGAAAAAAGGTAATGCTAAGTCTTCAAAAACTATCATGAATAATAAGGAACATTATGGAGTAACTAAATTAATTAAATTTGGCGATTATAATATCACACAACAAAACGATATTCTTACCTTGCCTTACTACCTAGCGTTTCTACTCAATAGAACAAAAGTCTAACGAAATCTAAAATATTTAGTGAACTATCAGCGAAAGAAAAAGAAATTGTTTTAGCAATTGGTACGGACGAAAACGTTTCCACTAAGACGATTATGAATAAGTTGGACATGAACGTCAAAACTTTCAGCGTCTATCGTGACCGCTTAATTAAGAAAGGTATCATCGCTTCACTAAATTATGGCATCATCGTTTTCGCCTTACCAAGGTTTAGATTGAAGTAAGTTAAATTAAATAATCTTGCTTTGATTTTATATAAATGCTAGTATTACTAGGCAACTTACTTTAAATCATCATTATTGATTTAAGGCGGAAGGAGTAAAAAAATATGAAAAAGAACATTCACCCAAACTTCCATAAGACCACAATTACTTGTGTTTCTTGCGGTAGTACATTCGAAGCAGGTTCGATTAAGAAAGATATCAAAGTCGATACTTGTGCGAATTGCCATCCATTCTATTCTGGAAAGCAAAGATTAGTGCAAGCCGATGGCGCGGTCGATCGTTTCAACAAGAAGCACGGCTTAAAATAAGAACAATTTAGTAAAGGAGAAGCCGTTAATTGCGGCTTTTTTTGATTTATGGCAAATAAGAAAAAATTTTATATCACCACCCCAATTTACTACGCGAGTGCAAGACCACATTTAGGTAATGCCTATTGTACAGTGCTCGCGGATTTCATCGCTCGTAATAGAAGATTACTTGGTTACGATACTTATTTTTTAACTGGTTTAGACGAACACGGTCAAAAAATTGAAGCTAAAGCTAAAGAACATAATATGGAACCAAAAGCTTACGTCGATAGCATCGCAAATACGTTTAAAGACTTATGGAAATTATTCGATATAAGTTATGATGGTTTCATTCGTACGAGCGAAGATAGACACGTCGAAGTCGTCCAAAAAGTTTTTTCTAGATTGTTAGAACAAGATGATTTATATCTTGGCGAATATGAAGGATGGTACTGCGAACCTTGCGAATCATTTTGGACTGATACACAAGTGGGGGAAAATCACGTTTGCCCAGATTGTGGTAGGCCAGTTAGAAAAGAAAAAGAACAAACTTATTTCTTTAAGACAAATAAATATTTAGATAATCTTCTAGATTATTATAAAAATAATCCAAGGTTTGTCATTCCTCAAACAAGACTTAATGAAATGATCAATACTTTCATTAAATCTGGATTGAATGATTTATGCGTTTCTAGAACTTCTTTTAAATGGGGCGTACCTGTTTTAGAAGATAAACGTCACGTAGTTTACGTTTGGTTAGATGCTTTGATGAATTATTTAAGTGCTTTAGGTTATTTAAGCGAAGATGATTCATTATTCCAAAAATATTGGAATGATAAAGATACCACTATTGTGCATCTATTAGGGCATGAAATTACTAGATTCCACGCGATTTATTGGCCGATGTTTTTAAAAGCTTTAGATTTAAGATTACCTAATACTTTATTCGTTCACGGCTTACTTATGATGAAAGATGACAAGATGTCTAAATCGAAAGGTAATATTATTGATCCAGTCCCGCTTTGTGAACGTCATAGCGTGGACGCGGTAAGATATTTCTTAGCAAGAGAAATTCATTTTGGCGATGATGGAAGATTTACTCCTGATATTTTTGTCGACCGCATTAATGCAGACCTCGTCAACAACTTCGGTAATTTAGTTAACCGCACAGTGACGATGATCGATAAATATTTTGAGGGTGTCATCCCTACAATCGAAGAAGAAGATAAAGATTTATTAAGCGAGATGAAGTTAGATTTTAAACGTTACGTGAGGCAAAGCGATAATTTAGAGATGACTGAATCTTTAGTCACTGTTGCTGAACTCGTCAGCGCCGGTAATAAATTCATCGAAGTAAGAAAGCCATGGGAACAAGCCAAAAATGAAGATAAAAGTGAACTAAAAGTCACTTTAGCGATGCTATCTCGACTTATCGTTCTAGCAGCGAGTTTATATTCGCCAATTCTTGTTAATTCTTATAAGAAAGTTTATGCGATGTTTGAAGTAGAGGAAGATGAACACTTAATCGAACATTTATTAAACGATAAAAACTTCTTAGCGAATAAGAGAGTGCATAAAGGAGAAGTGCTCTTCCCTCGCCTTGATAGCAAGGTAGAAGTACCTTACATTCAATCGTTAATGAAATGAAGATGAAAGAGGTCGCTGGCGAGGCGACCTTTTTTCTGGCTAATTTCAACATTATTCTATCTAATTTTTCCAATAATCTATCTAATTTTGTAAATATTCTATCTAATAGATTCTGAAAGAATATTTAGTTAATTATGAATAATTAAAAATCAAAAATTAAATGCGGACGATTTAAAGTACGCAAATGAGTTGATGTCAAAAATGAAAAAATCATTGAAAGGAGAATATTAATGAATTCCGCTGAATTAAATAGTTTATTACTAAAGCGATTTCCAGTTCTTAAGGATGCGTTTGAAGAAGAAACATCTTGGCAAGAAGGAATCGACACTGGTGCAATTGTCGTCTTTGAAGATATTTTTATGCCCTATATTATTTATTGTGTTGAAAACAACTTAAAAGAACAAATTACAAAATGCTTTGATTTTATCGAAGAATGCGTTCGTGCAAAGGATAGTTTTCAAAAGACGGTCATTGAAGTCTCAATCATCGAAAATATCCATTCGTATGATATCGCTAATAAATTAGCCTCTTTTTTAAGAGAAGAAAGTTTAAAATCATACAATAATAATCACCAATGACATAAATAAGTCATCTATTTTTTTATCTTTTATCCCTTAAAAAGTAACTTAGATTCAGTTAAACTATTAAGAGTAGAGGTAACTTATGAAACATCTATCTATTACTGTTATATCAGGGGGATCAGGCGACAATTCGCTAATTAAAGGTCTTAAATCTCTTTACCCACATTCCAATGTTAAAGTTGTCATTAATGCTTACGATTCAGGTAAATCTACCGGTGTTTGTCGAAGGCTCACTAATACCTTAGGGGTATCGGATATTCGTAAGAATCATATAAGAATGTATAAAGCCATTCATCGCAGTCACTTAAATCCAAACATTGTCGCCTTTTATGAAGATCGTTACGATTTTACGAAAGGTCATGAATTAGAAGAAATCTTAGAAAAATTAAACGACTGGGATCTAAAAATTTTTGATGTTTACGCTAAGAAATTTTTTGCAAATCCCGAAACGAAAAACGAAACGTTTAGTGATTTTAGTGTTGCAAATATTATTTACGCCCAAATGTTTAAAGATTTAGGCTACGAACAAACGAATAAATATTTTTGTGATATGTTAGATATCGATGACTTTGTCATCTTAAATTCTTTCGATAATGTTTATATTCACGCGCATTTAAAAGATGGAAGAGAATTAAGTGATGAAGGGGATATCGTCGTCCTAGACGACCCTAATAATAAAATTGATCATCTAAGTTACCATACAGACGATAATTACGGTATCAATCCACGTGCGATTGAAGCTTTAAATGATGCGGATATGATTATCATTTCCACTGGTACTTTTTGGAGTTCAATTTATCCAAGTTTAGAATATTTAGATTTTTATAAATACGTTAACGAAGCGAAAGCAAAGAAGATTTGGGTCATCAATTCGAAAGAAGATCATGATGCTTTTGGTGTATCTTCTAATGACTTTATCGATATCGTTTCTAAACTAGGTTTAAACCTTGATGATTTCATCATCTTAGAAAATTTAGATGCAAGTCCGATCTTAAAACTTAAAAATGATAAATATCATATCGTCTATAAACATCTTGGTAACACAGATGGAAAAAATGAAAAACTTCCTCTCGCTAGAGCAATCTTTTCCATTTATTATGGTTTAGATTTTATTGATCATTTAGATAAATTAATTTTTGATTTTGATGGCACTCTATGGTCAAGAGATTATAAGATCAATACTTTCGATTATTTAAAATCATTAGAAAACATGCATTTATTAAATGATCATCTCGCTGATAAGTCGATCATCTTTAGTGGTTCAAATTACGAAGACATTTTAAAGAAACTGAATATTGCTTTCATTCGACCAGAAGATTTTAAAGTTGATATTTGGGCGGATGCGACTTCCAAACATTATAAAGAAAATGTTCTTGTCGAAGTAAAAGATGATTTATTAATTGATCCTAAAGATTATCATTACATCGATAATTATCTAAAAGATAAATATAATTTAATGTTGAAGACGAATAGCAAAGATGAAAAACAAATTAGCGTTCTTAAAATTAAACCATTAAGGCAAGAAGAAAGAATCACTATTAGTAAAGATATTAATAACGTTGCAAGAGCAAAACATTTAAATATTAAAGCTCATATGACAGGAAGAACTTCGATTGATATTTTAAATATCAAAAATAATAAAGCTTTGATTTATGATTATTTAAAATTAAACGGTTTAGATACTCTTTACATCGGCGATGAAGTCGATGACGGAAACGATAAAGAAGTCGCGGCTAGGGCTAAGTATCATTTCTTAGCAAGAGATGTGGAAGAAGCGAATATCATCTTAAAAATCTTAATTGAAAAATTTGAGGGTGAACTATGAGTGCTTTTGCCTTTATTATCGCTGCTGGAAAACAAAAACGTTTTAAAGATGCCTTACCGAAAGCCTTAGTGAAAATTAATGATACTTGTCTATTAGACATGAATATTGCTCATTTTAAGAAATATTGTAAAGAAGTTTACGTCGTTTGTAGTGTTGAAAACGCTCATTTCTTTAAATATTATAAGACTATCATTATTCATTCTGGCTTCGGTTCTGGTGATGCGGCGATGAAAGCGTTAAATAAATTTAATTTTAATGATGAAGATACGTGTTTCATCGCTTGGGGCGATGCCTTACAAGATGAAAAATTATATGATTCAGTCGTAAATCATTACCGAGGTAAAGTTGTCGTACCTTGCAATTTAGAAGACAGTCCTTACGTCCAAGTTAAAGAAGATGGAGAAGGAGTAAAAGTGTATTTTTCTAAATTTCATGAACCCATTACAAAAGGTTACCATGACCTTTCTTTATTTTACGGAAACGCGAATGTAATAAAAGATGCTTTAAATAAACTACATGCTTTGATTTGGAAAAATGATCACTATGAACATAAGCATGGGAACGAAATGGAATTTTTAGATATCTTTAATGAAGTGCATGTTCCAGCCTCTATCTTAGATATGCACGGTATCAAATCTTATAGTTTTAATACCTTAGAAGAATTGGAAAATATTGAACATTTATTTCAAAAATAAGTGGATTTTGCCTTGTTTTTGTTCATTAAATACTTGAAATTAATGACGTTAAAATCAATCCTCTTTTATCTAATTTAGATAACATGTTATAATAATACGTCTATGATTAATATTGTCTTAACTGGAAATGATGTGATGTTCGATGGAGTGTTCCTTCTTTCTACATCCTTAGCAAGAAGAACTAAAGAAGCAGTAAACATCTATCTATTGACGATGGATTTTGCGCATGTCGATCCAAAATTTAGACCATTTAATGCAAAGCAAGAAAAAATTATTAACGACGCTTTAAAGCCACTTAATCCTCAAGTGAAATTTAAAACGATCGATACGAAAGAAATGTATGAAAAATATTTGCAAGGTAATCCTAACGAAGGGAATAGATTTTCTCCTTACGCAGCTTTAAGATTACTTATCCCATATCTAGATGTCATGCAAGATGTCGATAAGATGATTTATCTAGATTGTGACATCATGTTTTATCGCGATGTCAAAGAATTTTATGATGTCGATATGGCCGATTTCGAACTAGGGGTCGTAAGAGATTACTTAGGGCGTTTTTGGATGTACAAAGATTATTTTAATTCCGGTGTCATGCTCATCAATTTAAAAGAATGTCGTAAGACGAAATTATTCGATAAAGCAATCGATATGGTAAGACATAATAAGATGCTTTTCCCTGACCAAGGTGCGCTTAACATCTTAGCGAAGCGTCTAAAATATTTGCCTTATAAATTTAATGAACAAAGAGGAGTGAAAGAAGAGACAGTTTTAAAACACTTCAATGGTGGAATTAAATATTTTCCATTCTTTCACGTTTATAACATCAAGCAATGGCATATCGATGATGTTCACAAAGTTTTAAAAATTCATGAATTTGATGAAGATTTTGATTATTACTTAAAAGTAAAAGAAAAGATGAACGCTCAAAATATTAGCAAATGGAAAAAAAGAGATGATAAATACATTCTTCAAATAAAACATCTTATCAAATCATATGGTAATTATAAAGCTGTGAACGATATTTCTTTTAAAGTGAAAAGAGGCTCGCTCTTCGCTTTTTTAGGTGTGAATGGGGCAGGTAAATCCACTACGATTAATATCATTTCATCCATCCTTAATAAAGACTACGGCACGATTATTGTCGACGGCAAAGATTTAGATAAACAAAGAGATGATATTAAAAAGGAAATTGGTATCGTCTTCCAAAATAGCGCACTTGATGAATCTTTAACGGTGGAAGAAAATCTTAAAATTAGGGCTAATTTCTATGGTTTAAGTAAGAAAGAAATTCAAGAAAGAATTAAAGTGTTAATTCAAATGTTAAATCTTAAACCAATCTATAAAAAACAAGTAAGAAGACTTTCCGGTGGGCAAAGAAGAAGAGTGGATATCGCTAGGTCGATGTTAAACGCTCCTAAGTTGTTGATTTTAGATGAACCAACAACTGGTTTAGATCCTAAGACAAGAATCGATGTATGGAAATTAATTTCTGATATTAGAGAAAAACAAAAGATGACTGTTTTTTTAACCACCCATTACTTAGAAGAAGCTGAAAAAGCGACGGATGTCGTCATCATGGATAAAGGTGAAATTATCGCTGAAGGTACGCCTACTGAACTAAAGAATTTATATTCTAAAAACTATGTTTTGGTGTATACACCAAGAAGTGAAGAATTAGATAGATTGTTTAAACCATTTAACGCTATTTACAATGAAGACCAAGAAGCTTATAAAGTAGCGTTTAAAACGAGTGAACAAGCGATGAAATTCTTAAAAAATAACGAAAAAGTTATCACTGATTTTGAAGTGAAAAAAGGCGATATGGATGATGTTTTCTTAACCGTTACTGGTAAAAATATTATTCAATCGGAAGAAGAGGAACATAAATGAACGCATCATTAACTAAAGGCCAAAAAATTAAACAAGGTTTCGTTGCCTTAAGAACATTGACCGGAAGACATCTTAAGATGTTTTTCCGTAATAAATTAGCGTTCTTTTTCTCTTTGATGGTTCCGACAATAATTATTATCATCTACGCAATTTTCTTAAGAAATATTGAACTTGCGGCAGTGGATGATGTTTTAGCGACTTATTTTACTAATGGTATCGATGGCGGTATCACCTCAAGAGCGCATGCGCTTGTGGATGCGTGGATGCTTTCAGGTATCATTGGTGTTTCTTGTATTTCCGTTTCCTTTAATACGTGTTACATCATCGTTGCAGATAGAGAATCAGGAGCAAATAGAGACTTCGCTAGTGCGCCTATTCCAAGAGCGACTATTATTACTTCTTATTTTTTATTTAATTTCATCGTCACTTTCTTAATTTGTTTCGTCATTTTATTGTTCTGTCTTATTTATCTAGGTGCGATGGGGGCGTTCTATATTAGCTTTGCAAATGTGATGGGCATCATTGGGACGATGATAATTTCTATTCTTTCCGCTTGCTTACTTACAATCTTTATTGCAAGTTTTATTACCTCTAGCCAAGTTTTCAATTCTATGATTGCTATCATAAGCGCAGCGATTGGTTTCTTAATTGGAGCGTATTTACCTAATTCTATGCTTCCTGAAGGCGCGCAATATGTGACGATGTTTTTCTCTGGCACTTATTCTACTGGTATGTTTAGAAATTTATTCTTAGAAGGACAATTTAATAATTTATTTGATTATCTAAATGTATCAGGTTATCAAAGTGAAGCCCAAGCTTTATTAACGGATTTAGAATCATCTTTTTCGATGAATTTAAATTTCTTCGATCACGATGTAAATATATATTTTATGTGTCTTGCCTT
This sequence comes from uncultured bacterium, assembly GCA_949297055.1. Lineage (GTDB taxonomy): Bacteria > Bacillota_I > Bacilli_A > RFN20 > CAG-826 > CALVUG01. The sequence continues at coordinate 9,772 of CASFRI010000036.1, forward strand.
AGTGTTATTCACTTTAATTTATTTATTACTTAATTTCTTATTCGCTAATAAGCAACTAGAAAGAACTTTATTAGGTAAGTTTAGAAAACGAAAAAATAAAGACGTTAAATTAAAAGAAGAAAAAGAAGAAGAGGAGGAAAATAAAAGTGTGCAAGAATAAATAAATGCACACCTTTTCTTATTTACTTCAAAGTCACTTCAAAGTCTTTTTGAAGTAAGTTCAAAGTCTATTATGATTAGAATCATAAAATAAAATTATGATATTTTTTCTTGAATAAATTTTGCAAATTCAATCGCGGTTTTAACTTCCTCATTCACAAATCTTGCAAAATAATAAGAATCTCCCATCGCTAAGGCGATAGATTTTTTATAGCGACCAAATTCGACGATGTAAGGTTGATATTTTGCTAATATTTCTTCGTGCGTATGAACGTAAGAAAAATGATCTTTTCTTGCGACCGAGATTGAAAGATAAGTTTTTTGTTTAATAGGATTTTTTAACGTATTAAACATCATCACGTGAGCGTATGCATCATAGAATGAATCATCTAACGCGATAGATAATAGATCGGATGTATCACCTCCAGGTGGTCTCATGTTGCATTCTAAACCGAAGACGTCACCTTTTTTACCTAAGCCCTCTATATCTTCATCTAATCTAAAAAATTCAATGTGAAAACATCTTTTCTTAATAGCGAAAGCTTTGACGACTTTAACCCCTAGTTCATAAAAATCTTTTGGCATCGCTAAGGAGGCGTAATAATAATCATCTAAATCGTTATTTACGACGAGATCTACAGGAGTGGGGAAGTGTTCATTAAACGCTACTAAGACATTTCCTTCATCATCGCATATACCATCGAAAGAGATGAGAGAACCTTTGATAAATTGTTCCATAATAAATTGCGTGGTAGAAGCATATTTATCTATGAAATCTTTTAATTCATCATCATTATTAATTCTAAAAGATAAATCTGCACCCACCCCGTTATCGGGTTTAACAAAGACTGGATAATTTACTTCCTCGATAAATTTCTTACAGTTTTCATAATTATCGACGAGATGAAATTTAGCCACTTTCGCTCCCGCGTTTAAGAAACATTCTTTCATCTTAGATTTAAATTTAATATGTTCCATATCCTTTGGATATAGACCAGTAGTAATATTAAATCTTTCTCTTAAAATTGCGTCATGCTCTAACCAGTATTCATTATTGGATTCTAAATAATCGATATGACCATATTTATTTTCAAAAAATCTTACCGCTTCTGCGACTCTTTCAATATCTTCCATATTGCCGTATACACAGTAATATTCAGTTAAATCTTCTTTTAAAGAAGGGGGGAGTTCATCCCACGGGGCGTCACCGATACCAAGGACGCGAAAACCAACATTCTTCAGTGACTTAACGAATTTGTAATAGAGTTCTGGAAAGTTTGGCGAGATGAATATAAAGTTCTGCATATGAAATATGCTTTAATTATAAACAAAAAAATTAAAAGTAAAATATCACTCACTCAATATTTTTAACTTTCAGCGTTTTGAATTATACTTTATGTATGTTAAAAGTAGGTGACGTCTTAAATAACATCGAAGCAATCGATTATTCTAGCGAAGGTCTTTCTATCGCAAGATTTGAAACTTACACGCTTTTTATCGAATCACTTTTAAAAGGAGAAGTAGGTGATGTTAAAATCACTTATTTAAAAGGAAAAGATATCGCTTACGCAAAGACGATTAAAATTCATAAACTAAGCCCCTTTAGAATCGATGCCTTATGCCCCATTCATAGCGCTTGTGGGGGCTGTTCTTTTCAAACTTTGGATTATCAAGAAGAATTAACGTTTAAAAAAGAAAAAGTAGTAAATGTCTTCAAAAAATTCGCTCATAGAGATATCGAAGTTGAAGACGTAAATGCTTCACCCTTAGTTTATAAATATCGTAATAAAATAGAGATACCTTTAAGTAAAGATATAAGAAATGATTGCATTTTAGGCGGATTATACCGCAAAAACAGCCATAAAATTATTCCTTTAAGCCACTGTAATATTTCAAAACCATGTTTAGAAAAAGTTTTATTCGCATGCATCGAAGTTTTTAATAAATACCATCTTTCTACTTATGATGAACTAACGCATAAAGGTTTATTAAGACACCTTGTCATAAGATGTAATAAAGATGATGAAGTGATGCTTACTATCGTCACAAGTGAAAATAACTTACCGCATAAAGATGAAATTATTAAAGAATTGATAAATAAGAACTTAAATATTAAATCGATTATCTTAAATGTTAATGATAAGGTCACAAATGTCATCTTAGGAAAGAAAGAAATTTTGCTATATGGTGAATCTTACATTTTAGAAAACATATTAGGTTTAAATTTTAAAGTTTCTTCCAAGTCATTTTTACAAATTAATCATGAGCAATGTGAAAACTTATATAAAAGAGCAATCGATATTTCTAATTTATCAAAAGATGATGTCGTTTTAGATGCCTATTCCGGTATTGGAACAATTGGATTATGTTTAGCAAAATATGTCAAATACGTACATGGAGTGGAAATTGTGAAAGAAGCAATTGAAGACGCAAAAGAAAATATGAAACTAAATAATATTAAGAACGCTCGTTACGAAGTAGGGGATGCTGGTAAGTATTTACTTAGTCATAAGGATATTAAGTTTGATGTCGTATTTGTCGATCCACCAAGAAAAGGTTTAAGTTTAGATTTTATCAATGCAATAAAAGAAAGTTTGCCTAAAAAGATTATTTATATTTCTTGTCATCCTGCGACTTTAGCAAGAGACGTTGAATTATTAAAAGATTATTACGAAGTTAAA
>CASFRI010000037.1 GCA_949297055.1 uncultured bacterium
AATTCTATCCGCATCTTCCACACTAGCGATTCTTTGAGCAATAATTAATTTAGTTACTTCAGGAATATATTCTCTAAAAGCTTTTCTAATACGAGCGTCAGTCTTCGTATCGACGGCTGAAGTTGAATCATCTAAGATTAAAATCTTAGGATTTTTAAGTAAGGCTCTAGCAATACAAAGTCTTTGCTTTTGACCACCAGAAACGTTTGTTCCACCTTGTTCGATCATATGATCGTAGCCATCTTTAAATGAATTGATAAAATCATCCGCACAGGCAAGCCTAGCGGCGTGTTCTACTTCTTCATCGCTCGCTTCCATATTGCCCCATTTTAAATTATCTTTGATCGTGCCAGAAAATAAGACGTTCTTTTGTAAGACGCAAGAAACATTATCTCTTAAAGTTTTAATATCGTATTCTCTTACATCATGACCGCCGACGATAATTTTCCCTTCAGTGGTGTCATATAACCTTGGAATCAAATTAACTAGAGTTGATTTAGCGCTACCCGTCCCACCAATGATACCGATCGTTTCGCCTGATTTAATAGTAAGATTAACATCTTTTAAAGCATATCTTTCCGCATCTTTATGATATTTAAATGAAACATTTTTAAAAATGATAGAACCATCATTTACTTCATAAACTGGTTCACTTGGATTTTTAATCGTCGGTTCTTCTGTAAGTATTTGATAAATACGCATAAAAGAAGTTGAAGCCATCGTAATGCTAATTAAAACAGTCGTTAACATCATGATATTAAATAAACTTTGTGTACCATATAAGTTAATCGCGTTAAGCGCCCCAATTTCAATTTGGCCACCTAAAATGTAACTTCCACCAAGATAGACACAAATGGTAATCATTAACCAAATAGCGAATTGCATCGCCGGATTCGATAAGACGAAAATTTTATCAGCTTTGATGAAATTATCTCTTACTGCTTCCGCTCGTTGCCTAAATAATTCTTTTTCATATTCGCTTCTCACATAAGTTTTAACGACACGGATACCTTTAATATTTTCTTCGATACGATCATTTAAATCATCGAATTGTTTAAAAACACGGATGAAAATAGGTGAAGCCTTCAAAATGATAAGTGTTAAAACAACGCCTAAAATAGGAACGACAAGTAAGAACACCCAGGCGAGTTGAGGCACTAAGATGAAGGACATAGTCATCGAGAAAATGATCATCAAAGGGCCTCTTACTGCGATACGTATGATACTCATATAAGCCATTTGACAATAAAAGACGTCCGTCGTGATACGAGTAACAAGACCAGAAGTCGCGTATTTATCGATATTTTCGAAAGAAAAATTTTGAATTTTAGCAAACATGTCATGACGGACATTTTTTGCAAAACCCACTGCCGCAGTCGCGGAGAATTTCCCGCTTAATAAACCAAAGACTAAACTTGCGATTGCTAAAGGTAACAAAATTGCGCAATAAATTAAAATTTGATTTAAAGCATCAAAGGGTTCTAAATTAGGCGATGTTGCCATTTTTTGTAAAGCATTAACAAGATAAGAAGTAACGAGAGGAATAATACATTCACAAACAACTTCTAAAGAAACAAAAATAGGCGAAAGAATCGATACGGTTTTATATTGCCTTACCGATTTTAAAATCAATTTCGCGGCTTGCCAGTAGTCGCGTAATCTTATTTTATTTGTCTTTTTATTCATTGCCTTCGCTTTCATACAAGTGGTTATTTTAGTGTTTTAAAAATGAATGTCAACAATATTTTATAAAATAAAAAGATGCTTAACAATATTGTCAAACATCTTTACAAATTTAAGTTATTTAATCTTTATTTTAGTGTTTTATCTTTCTTAGTTTTCACGTGCAAATCTTTGACGAATAAGAAGACGATTAACGCTAAGACCATAAACGCTGCGGCGTAAGGGAATAAGGCAACCCAGCCATCAGTGAGAGTTAAGATACCTCCAATCAAAATTGGAGTAAGCGATTGAGCAAGCATACTCGCCGCATAATAAATGCCAGTAAATCTACCAATCTTATCTTTGCTACAAAGTTCGACGATCATTGGATAAGAACAACAATTAATCATCGCCCAGCCGATACCGCCGACGATGAAGATGATGTAATAATAAAAGCCTAATCCAGCTCCTTCATCAAAGAAAGTAGCAATACTCCCACTTAAGAAGCATAACACTAATAAAGAAATGCCTATAACAATCGTCCATTTTCTACCTATTTTATTAGCGAGCCAACCAGAAGGAAGGAAAGCCACTAAAGACGCGATTGCAAGTAAAGTTGGACCGATAGAATAAGACTCAGTAAGTAAATGATAAATTGCGTAATTTGACCAGAAAGTTTCGACGCTATTAAAGGACATAAACCATAAGAAGACGCTAGCAATAAGTAAAAAGAAAGCAATCATATTCGCTTTAGACATCGGTTTATCTTCTTCCACTTTGTCTTCCACTTCCGCCATCATCTCGCCTCTTCTTAGATCATTTTCCATCTCTTTTAAGACTTTATTTTCTTTGATGGTGAAGAAAAGAATTAAACCAGTGACAAGTAAAAGGACACTACCGACGATGAAAGGCACTAAAGATAAGTAAACATTACCCCCATCATTAGGATCCATCTTTTGGAAAGGAAGAATTAAAGCGATACCGCCAGCGATAATTGCACCAATATAACCAACGAAATTAATAATACCATTCGCTGTCGCTCTTAAAGGTTTAGGTGTGACATCAGGCATGAGCGACACCGCTGGATTTCGATACATTTGCATGACGATTAAAGTTATACCCATGACGATAACTAGGCCAATAAAAGAATTGTAACAAAAACAAATTGCAATTAATGGGAAAACAATTGCTGATGCAATTGTGCCAATTAAAATGTAAGGCATTCTTTTTCCCATCTTCGTATTCGTCTTATCACTTAAATGACCAAATAAAGGTAATAAGAACATTGCAAAGATATTATCGCATGCCATGATGATACCAACGATATATTGCCAGTCATTAGATTCACTTCCACCATATTGATTCATTAATAGCTCAGTTAAAAATGAAGGACAATACGTATTATAGATTTGCCATAACATCAAGATACCAAAGAAAGCAAAGCCGATAATGAAAGTTCTTTTATAATTAAGTTTCAAAGGCTTTTCTTGTACGTTCGTGTTTTCCATTATTTTTTCCTCTACTAACTTTTCTAATGCCTATTTTACATTGCTGTTCATCTTTTTTTAAGTTTAATTTTATTAAAATAAATCTTTTGTAACAAAAAAATCAATTAACATTCTAAGAATGAAGTGTTAAAAATATAAAAAATGCAACGATTATTTGCGTGCAACTAGTCGTTGCTTTGTAAATAAGTTTAAAATTAAATAAGATAGTGGCGAGGTGAAAAACATGAACAATTTAACTACCGGCGAAATCATCGCCAAACTCCGCAAAGAAAGAGGTCTATCGCAAGAAGAACTCGCCGAAGCTCTCTACGTCACTAGGCAAGCCATCTCTAAATGGGAATCAGGTGCCGGCTCGCCTGATATTAGCAATTTAAAAAATATTGCTGCTTACTTTAACGTGAACGTCGATTATCTTATTAACGGAAGCGAAGAACAAGAAATTGCTCCTTCCCCTTCTAACCGTGGGCAAGCCGCCAAAATTAAAAAAGAAGCAAATGAAAATATGAAGAAATTTAATATTTTATTTAGAATTCTTTTGGCGGTAAGTGCTTTATGTTGGATCATATCACTATTTGTTCCGATGGTCGAAGTGCCAGGCACAGGCATAGGCGCTAGTGTCATGGATTATTTTGATACGAATTCACTAGCGATCCTTCTTTACGTATTTGCTTACATTATTCTCTTTGGTTCTTTTATCTTCGTCAGTGTCAAAAAGAATATGAAAAGACTTTTCTTCTATAATCTTGTTCCTATCTTAGGCTTTTTTATCGCTCTTACTTTAGCGATATCTTCTTTGATGATGTTTGCGATGGACGTAGAATTAATCATTCCTAATGGGCCAGCATTTTATCTAGCGATGACATCGCTTATCCTCTGCGGCGGAGGAGCAATCATACAAGGCTTATTTAATTGGGGTATTAAAAGCGGAAAATTTAAACCATCGTTCTTCGTCGCTAAAAAATAATAATTGATTAATTATTACATAGTGAAAATGGTAACGAAACCGCTACCATTTTCTTTTTTCTAGGAGAACTAAGTTTTAATTAGTCAATCTTCTTTTCTTTATCTTTATTTTTCTTATAAGCTTTCAAACTTCTTTTAATTTTCTTATCGCTTCCCACCGGGCAAGAAGAACAATGTCCAACTTTTTTCCCTTTAAGACGTGGATAGATGAATCGAAAGAAGATGATTGCAAGTAAGATTAAGATGATGACAAGTAAGACCATTCCATCAGTTAAAGTCATAAATTTATAAATCTCCTTTCAATTATAATGTTCCACCCGCGGCGGTAATGATCCAAGAAATACTACCAATTAATGAAGACACGAGCCAAGCAAAACCAGTTAAGAATAAAGCACTCTTCAACATCGACTTAGTGGAACCGAGTTCATTTTTCATCGCCCCTAAGGCACCGAAGCAAGGCGCACTGAATAAGTTAAATGTCATGAAGGCAAAGGCAGTAATGGGATTGAAGAAGCTAAACACTGTATCCGCAGCGGTGAATAATTCCGCTTCACCCGCCAGTGCGGCGATAGTCGTCATCGAACCGATGACTTCTTCTTTCGCCACTAAGCCAGTTAAAGCTGCCACTGCCGCGCCCCAAGACATATTACCGCCTAGCATCGGGGCAAAAACCCAGGCGAACGTCATACCAATATTAGCGAGCAAGGAATCGTTGATGAGAATTTCTGTTCCATCGACGTATTTAAATTCCCAAGTAAAGCTTCCTAAGAACCAGACGACGACGCTACATAGCAAGATAATCGTCCCTGCTCTTTTTAAGAACGCTCCCGTACGGTCGAGCACATCTCTAAAGACGTAACTAAAGGATGGAGTTTTATATTCAGGAAGTTCGGAAATGTAAGTTGTATGTGAACCTTTGAAAATAAATTTTTTCATGACGATACCGAATAATAAGATGACGATGATAGCCATGAAGTAGAATGATAAGGAGACGAGCCACGCATACGTTCCAAAGAAGAAGCCAGCAAATGCTGAGATGATTGGAAGTTTAGCAGAACAAGGCATGAAAGGCGTAAGAATAGTCGTCGCTTTTCTTTCATTTTCATCTTCGATCGTACGCGAAGCCATGATGCCAGGTACGCTACAACCGACGCCGACGACGAATGGGACGAGCGACTTACCGCTTAGACCAAACTTGTGGAAGATACGGTCTAACAAGAATGAAATTCTTGACATGTAACCAGTCGTCTCAAGTAAGGATAAACAGATGAATAAGATGATCAATTGTGGGACGAAGTTACAGACCGCTCCGACACCAGCGACGATACCATTCGCCACTAAGCTAACCGCCCAAGGTGAAGCTCCGATGCTATCAAGCCATCCCCCTAAGCCTGGCCCGATACCGGCTATTTCAAAAGGTGCAGTCCAGACGAGGCCAAAGAAATTAAACTCAATTTCTTCTGAACCGTTAAATAAAGCATCAACGAAGGAAACCGTTAAGCCACCCACTAAGCCGACGGATAAGATGTAAACGAGAGCCATAATGGCGATGAAGATGGGAATCGCTGCCCACTTATTTAAGAAAATCTTATCTAATTTATCAGTCCAACTAAGTTTCTTATTAGCTTGTTTTTCTCTAATTTCAATTTCTTCGTTCGTAAAGCTTTCTTTCTTCACTTCATCGATGAAATCGTAACGTAAGGAAGCGATAAGTTCTTCCCCGTCCATATCATACTTCTTTTGTACTTGTAGCATCTTTTCTTTCGTAGAAGTTGAAAGATGTTTGACGTAATCTTTTTCCCCTTCGAAAGTTTTTACGGCGTAGAAGTAATCATTTTCGATGTCGGCCTTCGCTAAATCATTACGTACGCTAAGTAAGACATCATGGACGTCACTTGGATAAATATTTAATAATTTATTTTCTTTGACGTCGTATTTTTTGACGTGTTCTAGAAGGTGATCTATCCCTTCACCCGTCTTAGCGGATATATCGACAACCGTCGTATTGAGAGCTTTTTCTAACTTATCTTTATCGATGTGAATATTTCTTTTCTTCACTAAGTCAAACATGTTAAGAGCGACGATCGTATTGACACCAGTTTCTAGTAACTGCGTCGTAAGATATAAACTTCTTTCTAACGATGTAGCATCGACGATGTTGATGATTAGATCAGGATGATGTTCTAAGACGAAGTTTCTTGAAATCTTTTCTTCGTTAGAATAAGGCGATAAAGAATAGATGCCAGGTAAATCGACGACCGTAATATCGGTCCCTTTGACGTGCCCTTCTTTCCTTTCGATGGTCACGCCTGGCCAGTTACCGACTTTTTGATTCGCTCCAGTTAGAGCGTTAAATAATGTGGTTTTACCAGAGTTTTGGTTTCCTACTAATGCAACTATCATAATTTTTCCACCATAATTTCGGCCATATCAGCCTTCCTTAAACAAAGTTCGTAGCCACGAAGTTTGACGTCGATTGGATCACCTAGCGGAGCAATCTTTTTAATTTCAATTTTTACTCCCTTAGTGATACCCATATCAAGAAGTCTCCTTCTTAAGGCCTTATTATCGTTTTGTAATGAAATAACTATCCCTCGCTCCCCTCTTTTAAGAAGAGAGAGACTCACTATTTCACCCGCGGCGATGTGCATATGTTTATTCTTCATAATGTTAACCTCCGTTAACTTCGTTCTTATTTTTTCACTCTTGTTAACCAATGTCAACATTTTTTTGCATAATATTTTAAAATTGTTTGTGAACGTGTTATGATACTTACATGAAAAACATGACGAAAGCGAAAGAAGATTATTTAGAAGCCATTTTAATTTTAGAAAATAAAGAAGGCAAAGTGCACGCTATTAAGGTCGCGAATTTCCTTAAAGTTTCCCGTGCGGCGGTCTCGAAAGCGATGCAACTTCTTTTAAAAGATAATTTAATTAATATGGAATCTTATGGTGAGATTTCTTTGACAGATGAAGGAAGAAAAAATGCCGAAAAAGTTTATCACCGCCACACTACTATCAAAAAATTACTTCTTAATTTAGGAGTAAGCGAAGAAAACGCAGAAAAAGATTGTTGCTTAATTGAACACGTCATCTCCGAAGAGACGATGGAAGCTTTCGAAAAAGCTATCAAATAAGCGGAGCCTGTTTATAACCATTTTTTAGATGGGTGTGTTTATCCACCCATTTTTTAAACGATAAATTTATGACGTAAGAATATAGACCTAAGGTGATGAGAGTAAGAAACCACCAAAGGAAAATCTTTCCACCGAGAGATAAACTTTTGCCGTTAAAATATAACGTCCTTCCATCGATGATAGTTTTCGATATCTCGTATTTATTGATCCAAGCGACGCACCAAGGTTTAGCGAGCCCTAGCGAAATAAGAAGTAACAACTTCGTTCCTAACTTCAAAAAGAAATGCGTCCAAGCATTCGCATAGTAGCCTCCACCTAAAGAACTTAATTCTTTATCGATGTGCGTGTATTTATAACGCCAGATAATAAATTTTTTCGAGATGAAAAAAGTGTAGACCCCGCAAGTTAAAACTACTAGACCAAGCCACTTTAGCCACGCTTTCATAAGCGGCTTTAACAATCCATGAAAACTACACACCTTGCGGTCGATATTCGTCATATTAATTTCATATTTTGTTTCTAAATAGTAAGCGAGTGGATAAGCTAAGCCTAAAGAGATGACAATAATAAATAATAAAAGAATCTTAAAGCCCAGATAAGGCAATACTTTTATCTCTAAACTCGACTTCTTCGAACTAGGTTTATTCTTATCGACTTTCTTAAGATATTTTTTTAAATCCTCTTCAATTAATAAATAATAATGATTACTTAAAGTGATGATGGATTCATAATCTTTCTTCTTCCTTAAAAGATAAAATTGTTTGAAGACTAAGTTTTTATCTTCACCTTTTATCGAAGCAATTTCTGCACTTCTTCTAACGATTCTTTTAAAGTTACGATTTTCATACACTCTTAAGACGATGAAGGTCACCATCAAAGCGAAGAAGACGATGAAAATAGGTAAGGAAATAAATAGGTATTTATAAGGATAAATTTCTCTTACCATATAAACGATTAAATAAATGTTGATAGAAAGATTAACTAAAGAAATAACGCCAAAAATAATCGAAAGATAGATAAATCTTTTATGACTTATCTTCTCTAATAATTTCAAAAATTTTTTCCCATACATCGATTCAATCATCTATTTCATTCTTCTTCTATCTTTTTAAAACAGGGAATATATTCTAATGGAGCTTCAACTTCAATTATCTTTTCACCTTCATAATGCTTTAAAGTATGAATATCTTCCCACTTACCTTTAGGTAAATAAACTTTTCTTCTCCTTTGTTTATAAGCAAATATGGGAGCGATAAGCAAATTGCTACCAAACATGTATTGGTCAACGATTTCGTAAGCTTTTAAATCGTTTGGATATTCAAAAAACATCGTTCGCATTAAAGGATAACCATAAGTTGATGCCTCATCAAATAATCTTTCTAAATAAAGTTTCATCTTCTCTCTTAATCTTAAATTCTTCAGCAAAATGTCATAGACTTCTTCACCAAAACTATATAACTCATTCGGCCGACCCGTATGAGTAAAGCCCCCACCGTAAGTAAGATGATCAAAAGGAGGGATATCGTGTGGCCTTCTATCCCCGTGCATCCTTAGAACCGGGGTGAAAATCGCCCATTCAAACCACCTTATTAAAAGTTCCTTCCATTCTTCATCTAAAACATTACCGGCAAAACCTCCAATATCGACACTCCACCAAGGAATAAAAGATAAACCGACGTTAAGAGAAGCGACGAATTGATCTCTTAAAGAAGTGAAGTTAGAGGCAATATCACCGCTCCAAAGAAGCGCTCCTTCTTTTGCGCTATTTAGCCAAGCAGAACGAATCAAAGAAATTTTATTTCCTTCTTCTTGATGTTTGCTAAATGCTTTTAAATAGTAATAAGGGTAAATATTACCTACTTCTAAGTCATTTCCAAGCTTGTAGTTAAAATTTGAAAAATTGTAATGAGTGTATTCTGGTTCAGCTTGATCAAGCCATAAATAATCGATACCTAAATCTAAATAATTTTTCTTCACTAATTGGTGGACGAATTCCCCTGCTTCCTCATTTGTGAAATCTAATATTTGACATTCACCTTGATAGACGTAAGCAAAAGAATTATCGAGGCTTTCGATTAGATAACGATTATCTTTTAGATAATTATAATATTTTGATAACTTATCCACAGTCGGCCAGATGGAGATGAATATTTTAATATCTAAATCGTGAGCGAATTTAACCATCTTACTAGCGTCTTTCCAATATGTTAGATCAAATTCCCATTCCCCTTGCCTCGTCCAATGGAAGTAATCGATGATGATGGCGCTTAATTTAATATTTCTCTTTTCGTATTCTTTAATGACGTCCATCACTTCTTTTGGTGAACGGTAACGAAGTTTCGATTGCCATAAGCCGAGTAAAGAAGAAGGAAATTTAGGTGCTCTTCCTAACAAGGAAGAAACTTCTTCGATAATTTTTTTAGGACTATCTTCCACACATATTAAATAATCTAAAGAATTAGTGAGATAGGCTTGAAATTCATTCATATTCTTTAAAAAAGAAGCTTCACCAATCGAAGGATTATTCCATAAGAAACCATATTGATAATTAGAAAGATAAAAAGGCAAACTTACTTGCGAATTTCTTTGGGCTAGTTCAAGTTTCATCCCTTTTAAATTTAGCGTTCCTTCTTGATATTGCCCCATACCATAAATCAATTCATCTTCATAAGCTTCAAATTGCACTTTTAATTTGTAGCCACCTTTCACTTTTTCATACGTTCTCGCTCTCGTTTTTAAAGCTGGAGAATGTAATTGATCAAAATCAAAATCTCGATATTTTTCTTTTAAGAGGAGATGATTCAAATCATCTTTATAAAAACTTATCTCCCCTAAAGTCGTGATTTTTACTAAAGCGTGACCATTTTTAATAAGAAAATAGTTTTCAAATTTTATGACGTTTAGATCGTTAATGAGGGCTTCGCTTAAAGCCCAATCATTTGTGGATATATCTTCTTTATAGCTTCCCTTAATTCTTAAACTATTTTTTCCC
>CASFRI010000038.1 GCA_949297055.1 uncultured bacterium
AATTAATTGAATTTTATCTTTATATTTATTTTGTTCGATAGCTTTAATTAAAAATAGATGATTTTTTTCTTTTGAAAGCCTTCCAGTAAAAAGAATTAAAAATTTACCTTCATACTCTTTTGGCCTCACCACTTCTTTTTTCTTAAATCTTTTATTGACCCCGTTAGAGATGATATAATCTAAAACGTAATCATTTTTTAAATCACCCACGTAATCAGAAATAAATTGGGTTGGAAAATGAATGGCATCAACTTTCGAATAGACGTTTTTAAAAAAGATTTTGTAAACAAAGCGATTCCAAAAACGTGAATTCATGACGAAGAAATGGGAAGTGACATTTTCCGCTTGGGAATGAAAACCCGCCGTAATTGGTTTATCAAATTTGGCTGCTATTTTCACCGCTTTTTTAGCGACGAAAAATGGAAGCATGATGTGGACGACATCGCAATCTTTAATTGCTTCTTCTAAAACTTTATCATCACCTAAAGAAAACATGACACCATTTTTCTTCACGTAGTTGTTGAATGGCTTAAAATGAAAATCGATAGGAGGGACGATATAATAACCTTCTTTTCCCTTCTTATCTAAATCAGGACAAACGATTCTAACAGTGTGACCTTTAGCTTTAAGTGTATCGATTAAATTTAAAGCAGCGATGGTCGTACCATTATTAGGTTCACCTAAGACTTCACAAACGATTGTAACTATCATAAATAATTATCCTTCATCATTGTAGCATTAATGGACGTGAATAAAAAGTAAACACGCAAAGACGCACACACCTAAAAGAAGATAGATAGGCGTAAGTTTCGACTTGTAAGTCGTAAATAAAGGTGGGAGTAATTCTTTAGCTAAGATGAACATTAATGAACCAGCACTTATAGCCATTAAAATCGCTTTTGCAAGAATATTGGAGAACAATAAATCGCCAAGGTGATAGCCAACAATAGCGAAAATAAAAGCAGGAAGACTAGACAATAATGTTAATAAAACGATGTAAACATTTTTTAACTTACTATCTTTTAAAGAAGATGACATCGCATAAGCGATGATAATATTATGAATGAAAAGAATGCCGCTCATGATGTACCCATTTTCCAAATGATTTATATCAGCAAAAGATAACCCTAAAGAAAATCCTTCTGGAATATTATGGGTAAAGATAGCGATAAAAAAGACTAAGGCAGATATAAATAATGATCTTTCCTTGCTTCTTTCTAATAATTCTTCTGCATGCATATGATCGATACAACCATGCTCATCTTCGTGATGATGAGATGATAATTTATCAACTAAAATATGCAAAAGATAGAAAAGTAGACCGCTACCGAGGATGATAGAAAGACTTGAAAGCGCACCATAAATTTCGTTCCCATCTAAAAAGGAAATGAAAGAAGAGATGCTTTCGTTAAATAATTCTAAGAAAAGAAAAGATAATAATGCACCCGTAGAAAAATTTTGTAAAAAGATGATGATACCTTTAGGAAACTTCTTAGCAAGTAAAGAAATTATACTACCTAGAAAAGTTGCTCCAATCGTGGCAAAAAATGATAAAGTGTAAAAAATAGCCATTTTAATTTATTGGTAAATTATTTATTCATCCAATCAATTAATTCATCCACGCTATAAATATTTGCTCCATAGACATCTTTAAGATATTTAAGACCATATTCATAATCTTCTTTCGTAAATGAATTCGTACAATCTTTACAAACGTTCACTTCATAGCCTAACTGATAAGCATCCGCGGATGTATGTCTTACGCACATATGAGTGTGTAAACCAGTCATGATGAGACTATCGATATTTAACTCCTTTAAAAGTAAATCTAAATCAGTGTGAAAGAAACCACTATAACGACGTTTTGGCACGATATAATCGGTTGGTTTTACTTCTAATTCCGGGATCACTTCCGCCCCTTCTGTGCCCGCGATAGCGTGATCACCCCAAAGTTTCAATTCGTGATCGATGCCTTTAATATGGGCATCATTACTAAAAATGACAGGAATATGATGTTTTCTTGCTTCGTTTAATAGACGTTTCGTCGGTTCGATTGTTTCGATTGCTCTGTCGCAAGTTAAAGCACCAGTAACAAAATCATTTAGCATATCGACGACGATGATGGCAGTGTGTTTTTTATCCATAATTTTTCTCCTTTTAAATCACAAGTAAATATTAAATTAATTTTGTTTAAAAAACAAACTATAAATAAGATTATGTTTAAATTAAATAGCTTTTGCTATAAAAATAACTTTGAATAATGAAACGTGAATTTTCGCAAAAGTAATACAATATTTTTAAAGAAAATATTATATGTCAACTAAGAACTTAATTTTAGAAAGAATACTCTAATTCATTATATTCTTACTCCTTTCTGATTGGCCGCATTCAAATTTCATATAAAATGTACCGCACTTTTATTATTTCGTCAGCGCTTTTTTAAAATTTAAATGACGTTCTCTATTTCTAAATAAAAACGACATCCTGTATTTCTACAAAATGTCGACTTTTTGCGATTGGTTGCGGGGGGAGGATTTGAACCTCCGGCCTCCGGGTTATGAGCCCGACGAGCTACCAGACTGCTCTACCCCGCGATGTGCTTAATTATTCTAGGACGATAAATTCAAGTTTGCAACATTAAATTTATAGTCTTAGTCTAGTTCTCATCTTTTTTAATATGGAGATTTTTAGATATCTTCAAATGATTAGAATTATCGTAATAACGATATGTTACATCATCCATAAGACTTTTTACAAGATATATACCTAATCCTCCAATAGGCCTATCTTTCGCATCCAAAGTAATATTTGGATCATTTTTTGTCAAAGGATTAAATTCGACGCCAAAATCGATAAATTCCATACTAAGCATCGAGTCTTTTATTTGATAAGCGAAAATAAAATTGCCAATTTTTCCACCATAAGCATAATTTTTGATATTAGCGAATATTTCTTCGATTACTAAGGAAACGTTATAAATATCTTTAAATTCCACATTTATATCTTCTAATTTCTTTGAAATTAAATTCGTTAACAATTCTAAAGTTTCTTCACTCGCAGGAAGGAATAATTTATGCATATCTTTCAAACTAAAAGATTTAGCAAGATAAGTAAAACAAACTTGAGTAATATCATCACTTTGTTCATAACCAGCGACGAAGTCATCAATATCTTTCGAGATCGTTTCAATCATCTTCATATCATCGATTGGAGAAATGACGTTTTTAAATAAATTTAATAGCCTATCTTCTCCATATAGTTCTTCTTTTTCATTCGTCGCTTCGCTCACACCATCCGTATAAAGATAAACACTATCGCCAGGATTAAGTTTTAGATGCTCTTCTTTATATTTAAAATTCTTAATTCCTCCTAACACAAATGAGGGACGAACTTTAAGATAATTAGCTTCATTATTTAAGATGACGATAGGAGGATTATGGCCAGCGTTAACGTAGGTCATTTCACCACTTGAAACGTCCACCATCGCCATAAAGGCTGTGACAAACATTTCAGAATCGTTATTTTCACAAAGTGAATTATTCGTTTCATAAAATATTTGCGCTGGCGACTTAGTACGCGTTTCCGCAAGCGACTTAATAAGCGTTTTTGCACGCATCATAAATAACGCTGCTGGTATACCTTTTCCACTTACATCAGCAATTAAGAACACAAATCTTTGTCCATCAATGAAGAAAAAATCATAGAAATCTCCCCCTACTTCTTTAGCAGTATCCATCTTGGCGTATATATTAAATTCATCACGTTCTGGATAAGGTGGAAATAAAGTAGGTAAAGAAGAAGATTGAATAGTTTTAGCTAATGCTAAATCTTGATTGTTACGATTTTTTTCTTCTTCGATGAAACGCTTCAAAGCATCGACAGTCGTGTTAATACCATCGCTTAAATCTCTAAATTCTTTATTATGTCTTACATTCACGACAACGTCTAAATTTCCATTGGTAATTTGTTTTAATGAACCATTGACTTGGTAAATACCATTGATGACGATGCGTTGGACGAGTAAAGAAATTAAAATGAAGATGACGATAAACAAGAATAAAGTTCCGACCGTAAGAGAAATTAAAGAAGTAATTTCACTAGCGAAAGCATCGATAAATGGAACGGTAGCGATTAAAACGTAATCATCGCTTGGATCAGCAGTTAATGTATTAGAGCCACGCACGAAAGAAACAAAACTTTCATGTCCTCCACAATAAAAATTACTAAAATGGTCTTCGTTCCAAGAAGAAGAAAGATATTTTTCACTTATTCCATATTCTTCAACAGTTTTTCCAATCCAACTAGAAGGTTCATTACTTTCATTAGTGATACCCTTAATGACGTGTTTCTTATAAACTTTTCCATCTATTTCATAATCTTCTAATTCTGCATAAATCACATTACCGGAATTAGAGATTGTAATAGGTTTAATTAAGTTTTTAAAACTTAATCTTTCCATCCTCTCCAAAATATCTTCTGGATTCGTTCCAACTTGGATGACTCCAATATTAGAATCATTTAATTTAATGCCAGCATATTGCCAACTTTCGCCACTTGAATCAATCAAAATATCTTGAGCGTAAGTCGCTTCTTGACTCGCATAAATATAATTCATAAAATCGACGGACTGTTGATTGTAATTGGGATTAGATGAATCGAGATTTCGATTGTACATATCGTAACCAAAATAACCGATGGTCGTGCTACCTAAGATGTAGCCCCCCGCTTCGGGGTTATTAATATCAGTCGCAGGGTTGATAACTTGTCCAGGATCGATGAGGTGTAAGGAAGTAGCCTTCACCCCCGTGGCGATAGGATAGATTTTTTCCATGATAGGTTTTACTTGCAAAGTAAAATATTGATCAAATAATTGATATTTTTGCGAAGCACTACGAGAAGAAGAATCGCTAAATAAATCGCTTGGACTATAACCTTCTAAAGGATTAGGTACTTCCCCATTTTCATCGTAGGTGACGATTTCTGGATCGTTAGGAAAAGCTTCAGAATATAATGAATTAAAATCGATAGCCTGATGTCTATCCATCATAAACGCTGCTGTGCCTTCCACTTCGCTTCGCGCTTCGGAAAGTAAAATTAAAGAAGCACTCTCTGCTCTATTAGCAGTATCTTTTTTTGATTCTTCTAATGTTTCTTCTAAATTATAGTAATTCGTTTCGACGCTATTTTTAGTCGTTTCTAAAGTTGTTTGAACGTTCGTCTTAACGTCTCCAACCGCACTATTCCAAAGGACAAGAAAAAAGGTGACAAACGTCACCAAAAATGCGATGCTAACAAAAATTAAGAGCCACTTTTGAAAAGTACGACGCATCAAAAATTAGAAATGAAGACTAGTCTTCAATATTTAAAATTTCAATGAAACCAGTTAAAGCAAAGATTGATTGAATCATATCATTTGGGTGAGCGACAACAAGTTTTCCACCTTCAGCATCGAGTTTTTTATGGGTGGAAAGAATGACTCGTAAGCCCGCGGATGAAACGTATTCTAAATCTTTGAAATCTAACACTAAATTTTTCAAAGCGCTATCAAGTTCAGCAATCGCCGCTGCAAGTTCAGGCGCAGTAGTCGTATCAAGTCTTCCATCAACTGCTAAAATTGTTTTATCGGATTCGATTGTTTTAGTAATTTTCATAACTAAAATCCTCCATTTTTTTGTAATTTGAATTTATGATATAGAAATTTTAAAAGAAATGGTAGAAAAATACATTATTCTTCTTTTAAATTGTCGTTTTCTGGCACTTCAACTTCTTCGATGGCAGATTCTTCTTTTTCAGGCGCCTCGACTTCATGAGGTTCAGAAGTTTTTTCTTCGACCGTTTGAGCGATTACTTCTAAAGTTTTAGAAGTTTCATCTTCCACTGGTGTGGCTTCATAATTTAAATGCGTATAAACAAAGAAGAAAGCAAGTGTCATGCAAGGAATAGCGAAGACTAGCATGAGTATGAACCAAATTTGTCCAATTATTCCTACAATTTCCACTAGCATCAAGATAAATGGAATCAAGAAAACAAAGCCAGCAAAGATAATAGTGACTAAGCCAAAGATTGAATAAGCTTTTTCATCTAATAAAGACTTTTTCACATTTGAAACGACGCTCATAACTAATAAAACGAGAGCAAAAATTGCGCTAAATAACATTAGTACTGAGAATGTCATAAGGGAATATAGCGGGCCAAATAATCCCATGAACGATAACGATTGAACAAGGAACATGAAGACGCAAATGACTCCTAAAGTATAGCCAAAAATTTTAACTAATAAACCTTTATTAGTCACGATTGAAACAATCAAAGCAACACTAAGGCCAACGATGATAAGCATATCAACAATGACAGACATAACATTCATACCTGAGACAGTAACACTACCGTTTGCCGAAACAATTAAGCCAATCGCACAAAGAAAATAGAATAATGCGAACGCGCCAACAAAAATACAGCTTAATAATTTGGCGTGTCTTTTCAAACCTAAACCTAATTTTTCCATAAATAATTTTTTCCTCCAAAATTTATTATATGTGTAAACGTGAAATATGTGAAATAAATTCGTAGTAGTGATAAGTAAATAACTTTGTTAAAATCAAAATATGAAACGCAAATTGGATGATGAAATTAAAATCATTTTCTTCGATATCGATCACACTTTATTCGATCATGAAGCTGGTCATTTTATCACTTCAAGTTTCATCGCGATGGAAAAACTCCAGCAAAAAGGCGTTAAAATTTTTCTTTGTACCGCTAGACCATTCCGTTCGATGATGTGGCTTGGCCCATTTGCAAGATTTAATTTCGATGGCTTTATTGCCGTTAACGGAGGGCTAATCGCTATCGAAGATAAAATTATCTACAAAGATATATTGGAACCACAAACGATAAATAAATTGATCACCTATGCAGAAGAAAGAAAATTAGCCTTAGAAATAATGACGACCAAAAATGCTTTCTTCGCTACCTTAGAAAGCGATATCTCCAAACAGTTTATGGCGCATTGGAAAGAAACTAAACCAAGTTTTAAACCTTACGAAAATGAAGAAGTCACTAGCGCTCTACTTTTTTCTAGAGACGATGAAACTAATTTTTTAAATACATTAAATACATTAAATTGTTACCACCACCGTTTTTGTAACGTTGGAATCGATATCTACCCTCACAATCTTAAAAAAGGAGAAGGCATTGATATCGTCTTAAAAGCTTTAAATATTTCTAAAAATAACGCGATGGCGTTTGGAGATGACATTTCTGATATATCGATGTTCGAACACGTAAAATATGGTATCGCGATGGGTAACGCGAAAGAAGATTGTAAAAAGAAAGCTTACTTCGTTACTAAATCTATCTCTCATAATGGCGTCACTTACGCCTTAAAACATTTTAAATTAATCTAGATGATTAAATCTTCTTCATCTAATTCAGCGATGATATCGATGAACGCTCTTCCACCAATTTTAAATTGCTTCAATTCTTCTTCGCTTGTAAAATCTTTTCTAAATTCTTCATCATCTAATAAGATGAAATAACCATCTTCATAAGATAAATTCCAATAGGCGTCATCGATTTCTATCATAACCCCTACTTCCTTAACGGTTTCTAATAATCTTTCAAATTCCATAATATTTATCTCCGCTTCTATTTTTTATTTTATCATTTCTATGAGCATATCATTTGAGAATAAAAATTATCTTCACTACAATATTGACAAAAGGAGGTCACATAGACATATGGCTAATTTATCAAAAAATATGGTTCATATTATCAATGAACAAATAAACGCTGAGTTAGAAAGCGCTTACCTTTATTTAGGAATGGCTAATTTCTACGCTGAAAAAGGATTGATGGGCTTTGCTCATAATTTTAAAAAGCAAGCGGATGAAGAAGTAACTCATAGCGAAAGATTAAGAGATTATTTAATCGATCATTCTGCCCCAATCGTGCTAAAAGATATCAAAGCACCGAAGGAAACTTACGAAGACCTTCGCGCGCCTTTAAAGAAACAGCTCGAACATGAAGAATACGTCACTTCTTTAATCTACAAAATCATGGATTTAGCGATCGAAGAAAAAGATTATCGTACGATCGAAATGTTACGTTGGTTCGTAAGCGAACAGCAAGAAGAAGAAGTTAACGCTAGGACGTTACTAGAAGAATACGATGCTTTCGGCAGTGACTTATCGCTTCTTTATAAGCTCAATAAAAAGCTCGGTAAAAGAGAATAAAAATTATTAAATTTTTAAGAAGAGGTGGTTAACTAATTTCCCACCTCTTTTTTATTCTAATCTTCTAAATTTCTTATGGCCTTGATAACTCTAGCAATTCTATTAGCAGCTTCTAATAGTTGATGGAAAAAAGCATCATTCGTAAGTATCTTAGTGGCGTCTAAAAAGCCAAGACTATGGACATCCACACCGTGCGTAGACGATGAGCCTAACTTATCCTCTTCAATTTGATAGCGCTTTATAAAATCTCGAACAG
>CASFRI010000039.1 GCA_949297055.1 uncultured bacterium
GAAAGATTCCGCTATACAATGCGCAGTTTGAAAAAATCTTACATCGACGTTACCAATACGATGTTTACTCGTCGGTTTAACGACTCTAAAATCGATATTAGACACAAATTTATGATAAGCAGAAGCAAATAATTCGATAGCGGATTTCGTCGTTTCACTTAAATATACCGGAGCGGGAATTTCTGGATAAACGAAAAGTAAAGCCCCAAATTGTTCATCGTGACCGTGCGTGATAATGTAGGCTTTGATTTTATCTTTTCTTTCTTTTAAATAATCGACATTAGGAATGACAAAATCCACCCCTGGAGTGGTTCTATCCGGATAAGAAAGGCCACATTCGATAATGTAAATATCGCCATTTATCATCACGATATATAAATTTTTGCCCGTCTCATCTAAGCCACCTAAGGCTCCAATTGAAATATTAGCCATAATTTGCTCCTTTTAATAAATAAGTATTAAGCAACGCGACAAAGCGAAGCAGTCGTGGAATTGTAATCACCCCAGATACGACAGACTAGATCAGGATGATCGATAAATGGATTACGGTTACCTTGTAAATCTTCCGCTCCATCGTTACGATTAATTTCTCTTTGTTGAACTGGATAAGATAAATGCCATTTAATTAAATCGCTTAATTTGCCCATCGTATTATTAAATTTTGAATCATTCGTCTTATCCACTAAAGAAAGACGAGAATCCGCCACGACGCAATAAAAGATAATTCTTGCCGCATCCCCGCGGTAACTTTCTAAACCAAAATTTGTTGCTGCTGGATCCCAACCACTACCATTAGTATTCATGCCTTCGACGTAGAAAGAATTTCCTCTATTACTGTTTTCACTTTCAATTGTTGGCCTAGGCATATGAATGTCATTATCGACGAAATTTCCACCGCGTGAATTAGGCCAGACGTGTTCACGGTTTAAACCACTATTAACTGATTTACCTGAATAGAAACTTAGAAGTTTATTTGGGTTATTAGGATCATAATCAGTCTTATAGAAATCACTAGAACGATTACTACCATGACCTATTAGCATCGAATCATATCCGACGGTGGAATGTCTTTTTTGTTTATTTAAATTTCTTAAATTGTTTAGTAACGTATTCCCAGTCGTATCTAAATTCGTGGAATTATAACACGTTCCTTCATAAGTACTTTCTCCACCGCCTCCGCCACTAAATTCTTTAACATTTACTTCTATTATATTAGAAGTAACTCCACTTCCATCCGTCGCGAATGCTTGAATAGAAGTTGTTCCTTCACTTAAGGTAGTAAGTAAACCATTATCGTTTATTGTAGCCACGTTCGTATTAGATGAGGACCAAGTTAAAACCTTATTACTTGCTCCCATCGGATAAATTGTTACGTTAAATTGAACTTGTTCACCAAGATAAGGATTTGAATCTCCACTAATTGTAATTTTACTAACTAGTAATTGACCACCATTAGCGAGGACATTTAATTCAAATGGACTAGAAGAAATATTACTTCCATCCGTCGCTGTTGCAATAATATTAGTGCTACCAATGCTTAAAGCAGTGACAGTTCCATCTTTACTAATTGAAGCAACTTTGCTATTAGAAGATGACCAACTAACTTCTTTATTACTCGCTTCCGCAGGTAAGATAGTAGCGTTCATCTTCGCACTACTTCCAACTTGTAAAGAAGTAGGTCCAGTCACGCTAATTTGTTCGACGAGAATATCATCGCTTCCTTTTCTTACGTAAATATCAAAACTTTCCGAACGAATTTTCGTCGCATCTTTTGCAATAGCGTAAACGTTCGTATTTCCATGACCTACAGCAGTAAATAAACCATTTTCATCAATTGTTCCAACATTTTCATTCGTAGAAACCCACTCTACTTCTTTAATCGAAGCGTTAGATGGATAAACTAAAGCATCGAAATGTAAATTTTCACCGATATCGACATCTTTCCATTCTTCTTGTTTAACGACATCGATACTTGTTATATCGACCATAGAATTAGAAGAAAGAACATTCACTAATGCTTCAGCATAAAAACTCGATTGTGTTTCATAATCGACGCTTGTAGCGTAGACGTGAACTGTTCCTGGTAAAATGGCAGTGATGGAGCCGTCTTCATTTAAAGTAGCAAAATTTTCTTCTCCACTTCCTAAGGCATAATAAATTTCGCCTATTTCTGCATTAGATGGCTTAGCTAAAACATCAAAGCTAAAAGTATCGCCCACTTCAATACTAATTTCACCTGGACTTAAAGCAAAGCCTTCTAAATCATGCTTATCATTAGGTGTGGCACAGCCAGTCACTAACGCAGTAAGTAAGAAAGATAATAATGCGATACGGCGATTATTTTTCATAAATTTGCTCCTTTCCTCACTGCACTTTTAAGATGAATAAATTTATTTACGAGCGTTACGCTTGAAAGGTTTACGTTCGCTCTTTTCTGGTCTTTCGACATAATTATCAGGTTTCGTTTCAAATTCGCGGTGCGAAACTTTCACTTTTCCTCTTTCATCAATTTCGGTCACACGGACGCGAAGATGATCGCCCACTTTGACGACATCGCTAGCGTTTTCAATATATCCCCAGCCAAGTCTTGAGACGTGACATAAGCCTTCGGTATCGCCAAATAATCTAACGAAGCAACCATAATCTTCGACACGCGTCACTTCGCCATCATAAATTTCACCAACTTTAGCTTCGCGGACGATATCTTCGATCATCTGTTTGGCTTTATTGATCGCGTCGCGATCGTAATGATAAATCACAACTTTTCCATCATCGTCGATATCGATTTTCACGTCATCGCATTTAGCGATAATATCATTAATAACTTTTCCACCTGTACCGATAACTTCACGAATCTTATCGACTTCGATTTGCATCGTATCCATCTTAGGCGCCCACTTGGAGACGTCATCTCTTGGCTTATCGATGGCTTTAGCCATCACTTCTCTAATTTTTGCTCTTGCTTCGTGGGCTTGGGCTAGTGCTTCACGTAAGATTTCTTTAGTGACACCTTTAATTTTGATATCCATTTGTAAAGCTGTGATACCATTTTTTGTTCCAGCGACTTTAAAATCCATATCACCGAAATGGTCTTCTAAACCTTGGATATCAGTTAAGATAGTGTAAGGATGATTTCCATCTAGTGGACCAGAAGTAATTAAGCCCATCGCAATACCGCTTACCATATCTTTAATAGGAACGCCCGCTGCCATAAGAGCCATACAAGATGCACAGATAGAAGCTTGTGAACTAGAACCATTCGATTCGACAACTTCACTTACAACTCTTATCGTATAAGGGAAAACTTCTTCGCTTGGAATGACGTAAGATAAAGCTCTTTCACCTAAAGCACCATGACCAATTTCTCTTCTACCAGGTGAACCCATGCGACCAACTTCACCGACGGAGAAAGGTGGGAAATTATAATGGTGCATAAATCTTTTCTTATCTTCTTCCGTTAAATTATCGATAATTTGTTCATCCGTTAATGGGCCAAGAGTACAAGAAGAAATAACTTGCGTTTGACCACGTGTAAACATCGCTGAACCATGCACTCTTGGAAGTAAATCCACTTGTGCGTCCAAAGGACGAATTTCATCGACTTTACGTCCATCTGGACGAACTTTATCTTCGGTAATAAGTCTTCTCACTTCGTTTGCGACGATCGTCTCTAACGTGTCTTTAACCATCGTCATCGTTAGTTTATGCGTCTTTTCATCTTCATATTTCTTATTTTCATAAGATTCAATGATTTCATTTTCAATATCGTCGATAGCGTTTTGTCTTTCGAGTTTATCAAAGATAGAAATGGCTTTAATTAAGCGATCGTAACTTCTATCGTAAATATCTTTTTTAATGTCTTCATCGACTTGATAGAGACTAACTTCTCTTTTAGCTTTACCAACTTCTTTAATAATCTTTTCTTCGAATTCACATAATTCTTTAATTGCTTCGTGGCCGAACATTAAAGCATCGAGCATTTCTTCTTCACTAACTTCTGCCGCACCAGCTTCGACCATGTTGATTGCTTGTTTCGTTCCTGCAACAGCGACGAACATATCAGATTTTTCTTTTTCTTCGACGCTTGGATTAATAATAAATTTACCATCCACTCTTCCGACGTAGACGCCGGCGATTGGACCATCGAAAGGAATATCAGAAATTCCTAACGCTAAAGAAGAACCGAACATCGCTGACATTTCAGGAGTAGCGTTTTGATCGACACTTAAAACAGTGTTAACAATTTGCACTTCATTTCTAAAACCATCCGCGAACATTGGTCGAATCGGACGATCGATAAGTCTAGCGGTCAAAGTCGCATGTTCACTAGCCCTTCCTTCCCTTCTTAAAAAGGAACCAGGAATTTTACCTACTGCATATTGTTTTTCTTCGTAAGCGACAGTTAAAGGAAAGAAATCCCCATCTTTTGCTTCTTTAGAAGCACAAGCCGTCGAAAGGACGACCGTATCATCGAGGCGAATTAAGCAGGCCCCATCTGCTTGCTTGGCAATCTCGCCAACTTCCACTACTAATCTTTTCCCGTGGAAATTCATTTCAAATGTTTTTTTCATAGTCTTTCTTTTTTCTTTTTACCTCAAAAACTTTTCAATAACTAAAACTATATTAACATAAGTTAATTTAAAATTAAACTTTTTTATTATATAAAAATTAACGATTATTCTGACGTTTTTTCTTATAAATGACAATAGATGTAACGCTTGTTAGAATTAAGAAGATACTTAAAGATGCGACGATAAGTAAATAGTAGTTTTTATTCCCATTAATATGCGGGTAAGCGTTATTTAAATCTAAACCAATAAAATCATTAAGCCCAAATGAAGTGTATTTATCGATGACTAGTTGATATCTAGTCCTAGCCTCCAAGATAGTAGAATCACTGCTTTCTTTAAAAATGTTTTTAGCGTCACTTATCATGAAATCATATTCTTGACTTAAAACATTCCAGTTTTCATCTAAAACACCTTTAAATAAATCCCAAGAAGCATTAGATCCACCACAATATTCACTTGTCATATCTAAGAAAAATTGTGCGTAAGCTTTGGCTTGATTGAAAGGTGAAACATCGTGAAGTATAACTTCGCCGCTATAATAATGTAGTTCAACGCTAATTAAGCGATTACGTTGACCATTCTTATCACTATTAACACCAATTAATAGACCAAATCTTAAAGACGGATAATTTTGTTTCAAGTTATAACTTACTTCCGTTGGAGATAGACTCGTATCCACATTTATTCCATAAGTTCCAATATTAACTAAAGAATAAGAACTGCCATTATCGAGCGAATAAATAATGTAAGCATCCATCTCTTTTTCGTTATATAAATTAAAAGATATTCCACTTGCATCATTAACATCAAAATTCATTCCAAAATAATATAGGTTAGAATAACTATTCACTTGGTTATACCAAGAAGCATTCGTCACTAATATAGGTAATTTATTTCTACCTCTTTGCTCTGAATCATTCGCACCAATGTTAAGTCCGGTAGTGAAAGGATCCCAATCACCTTTATTTGCAAGCGAAGCGGACCACTTACGATTATCAGAAGAACTTAAAGTGATGGAATCATAAGGTCCATAAGATTGCATACTTTTTCCACTATTGCTTACTTCATTTTGATTAACGTTAATCGTCTCTTTTACTTCCGCAGGTGAAATTTCATCTACACCGACGTCAGCATTTTCGTTCGTGACGAAGACATTAATAACTTTTTCTAGACCTTGATAAGTAACTTTAATGGCTTGATTTCCTAGTTTCATCGTATCGATTTCGCTGATGGAAGCGATGTCGCTAACATCGATGCGATTAGAATATTCATCAATGTAAGTTACTTCAATTGACGAATAATCGTAAGCTTTTCCTAATGGCGAACGAGTCACGTATTGACCGCTTATTTCTAAACTTGCTTCTCCTGGTTCAGGTGGAGTGATGCTTCCTCCCACTAAAGCGATAGCGTCTTCGTTAACGTTTGCATAACCACTACTAGTGCCAAAAGCAATATCTGCCCAACTTGGAAAATCAATGAATGGATTTCTATTATGCTGATAATTGTTATAAATCAAATTATTACGATGAATTTCATAATCTGAGACAGGATCTAAATGATGCCACTCTAAAAGAGTGGATACTAGTCCATAATAACCAGGTTTATTTTGTGTATCCACTGAAGATAATGTCCCTTGATTTGTAATTAAATTTACGTCATCAGTAAGTTCTAACCAAGGATCGGCCAAAGCACTAGTGAAGCTTGAATATCTTGCGGCCATATAAAATAAGGCTCTAGCAATATCACCTTTATCTTGATCGGGTGGTTCAAAAACCATCACTTTACTTCCATTAATTGTAGCGTAGCCTCTTACACCATAATGATCAACTTTCGTACCATAACTACTATCGTAAATTTTATCAACTTCTTCTACTTCCGCATAAGGATAATTTGAATGGGCGTGTTGATTAACATAAGAATCGCCTAACATCAAATGATGTAAATCTGCGTAAGCTGGACCATCGTTTTCATCTTTACTAAAACCATGCGATTTAGACCAAATATGTTCTCTATCGATGTAAGTCCCATGGGTATCATTAATATGCGCGGCTGAACTTTCACCATTATCTAAGCGATAAAGCAAATGGACGTAAGGATTATCATCATATTGATAATTGCTCAATTGTTCTGCTGTTAATGGAGATTGCAACCAATCTCTTTCCGTAATTCTAGCCGTGTCCCACACATCCGCATAATTGAACCAACGATGGTTATTGCTCAATACATTTTGTAAACCATTTAATAAATCTTTGCCTTTCAAATTAGGACTTAAAGACGAATAATATTCTCTTACTTCTCCTTCGCTTAAATCTGAAACATTAATGTTATTAACAAGTGTTCCAGTCTTCGCTTCACTTTCAAAAGAAGAAATTAAAAATGAAGTAGAAATAGAAGTCACCAATAGACTTAAACTTAGAAAAGTAATAGCAAATATTTTCTTTTTCATAAATACGAGATGATTATATCATATTCCAAACAATAAAAAAATCTCTCAGTGGTAGAGAGATTTAGTGGCGTATCTTTATTTAAGAATCCTATTTTCTTAAATTAAGTTCCGCAAGAAGTCTTAAATAACTATCGCGGTCTTTACGGGCAAGATAATCGAGTAAGTCACGTCTTTTACCGACTAAGATAAGTAAGCCTCTACGTGAAGAATGGTCTTTCTTATGCACTTTAAGATGTTCGGTAAGTTCGCGAATTTGTTCGGTAAGAAGAGCAATTTGCACTTCTGTCGAACCACTATCTTTGGCGTCTTTGCCAAATTTAGCGACGATGTCTTGCTTCGTTTTTTTCGTTAAAGCCATCTTTTTTTCCTCCTTTTTTATACTTAGCTTCATCCTCGTCTAGCGTTAGAAGGATTACTCGCTAAACCAAGAAGAAGTCGCAAATAAAATTATAACGATAAGTTAAAAATTTGTAAACGATTTTAAAATATTTCTTTAGAGATAATATCTCTAATTTTTGCTTTATCTTCCTCTAATTGCTGACTTAATTCATCCGTCGTATTAAATTTATATTCTGGTCTTATTTTCCTTAAGAATTGGACGTAAAGTCTCCAATCATAAATTTGTAAAGTAAAATCTAAGATGTGTACTTCTAAAATAGGAATATCAAGTTCGTTTATAGTCGGATGCACCCCGACGTTAGCCATAGCAAAATGAGGTTCGCCGCGCACGAAAACGCGGACGAGATAAACACCATTTTCAGGTAATAAATAAGGTGCGTCAAAAGCAAGATTCGCCGTCGGGAAATTTAATTTCTTGCCTTCCCCTTTCCCATGTATTACAGTTCCACTTACTTCGTAAAAACGACCAAGAATTTTACTTACCTCATCAACTTTTCCTTCTTTTAACAAAGAATAGACGCGGCTAGAAGATAATTTACCTTCTTTATCTTCCACCATCTCGACTGGATGAACATTAAAATATTCTTCTAGAGTAGAAATATCACCTAAATTATCTTTTCCAAAGTGAAAATCTTCTCCGACGTATATTTCTTTCGTACCTAATGGCAATAAGATTTTTTCGATGAAATCTAAAGCGCTCATAGTGGCAAGATTTTCATCAAATTTAATGTTGATTTGAAAACTTACACCTAACGAAGATAAAATTCTTCCTTTATCCCCTTCGCTTAAAACAAGTTTATCACCTTTATTATTAAAAAATTCATGTGGAGAAGGAACAAAAGAAATGACTCCAACTGGTCTAGATAAATTTTTGCAAGCTTCTTTAATGAGAGCTTGATGACCAAGATGTAAAGTTTTAAAAGCCCCAATGCAAAGGCAAAGATTATTATCTAATTTTCTTATTTTTGTATTTTCATCGATATTAATAATTCTCATAATAGCCCTCTTTTAGAATAGTATAATCTATCGATCCCTCTTTCATAAATAGCTTTTATTTTCCCACTGCTCTTTAATTTTATTAAAACGACGTCTTCTTTACTTTCTAGATGAATTTTTGCCCCATTAATAATTTTCTTTTCATCTATTCCCCCTACTTCGATAACTTTTAAAAAATACATAGCCTCTTCTAAAGGAATGACATCGCTTTCTTTTATATCTTCTGCAATCTTTGCTTTTTCTGAAGAAAATTTACCAATTTTTTGTCTTAAAAGACCATCTAAATGACCGATGGTATTTAATTTTTTAGCGATTTCTTCTCCTAAAGTTCGGACGTAAGTACCTTTTGAACAAGTTAAAGAAAAAATGAGATGTTCTTTATCAAAACTTATCAAATTAATATCATCGATAAATATTTTCCTTGGCTTCCTTTCAATTTCTTTACCACGCCTCGCTAATTTGTAGAGTGGGACACCATCTATTTTAATAGCGCTAAACATAGGAGGAGTTTGTAAACTTTCCCCAAGAAATGATTTTAATGTTTCATTTATTTGTTCTTTATTTAAATTAGGAATCTTTTCTTCTTTAATTACTTCCCCTTCTTTATCACCACTATTCGTAGCGGCGCCAAGCATTAATGAAGCAAAATAAGTCTTATGTAAATTTTCGAAAAATTGAATGCACTTCAATCCCTCATTAACGCCAACGATTAAAAGTCCACTCGCGAAAGGATCTAAACTTCCAGCATGACCAAATTTATCGTTTGGAAAAGCTTTCGCTAAGACATTAACGATATCGCGTGAGGTTGGACCAATTGGTTTATTAACTAACAAAATTCCATCTTTCATGCTTAAAATTATACGTTTAATTTTTTCAAAGTGAAAACACCTTCTTTATTCGTTATAATAAAACCCGTATGAAAATGATAAGAACTGTTTTAGCTAAAATTAGACGCGCGGACGAAAAATATAACCTAATTCAAGCAAAAGATAAAATTGTTATTGGAATCTCAGGTGGGAAAGATTCTATGGTTTTATTTTATGCGATGTCCTTATATTCAAAATTCAATCGTAAAAAATTTAAAATTTTTCCTGTTATTCTCGACTTAGGTTTTGATCATTTTGATCCCACTCCTATTAAAGAATATATCAAATCATTAGGCTATGATTTAATTATCGAAGATGCAAGAAGCGTCTATCAAATTTTAAAAGATAATCAAAAAGAAGATAAACATTTACCTTGTTCGATTTGTTCACGCATGAAAAAAGCTTGTATCGATAAAGTCGCTAAAAGATTAAAAGCTAACAAAGTGATGTTTGCCCATCACGCAGATGACGCTATCGAAACATTATTCATGAATATGATGCATGGCAAAAGAATTGCTACTTTTTCTCCTAAGATGCATCTTAGCGTAGATAATATTACTTTCATCCGCCCTTTAATCTACGTTCACGAAAATGAAATTAGAAGGACAATTAACGAGGAAAATATCCCTGTTTTACCAATAATTTGTCCTTCCGACCATCAAACTGAACGTGAAAATATCAAAAATTTTTTAAATGAACACATCTATAAAAAATATCCCATTTGCAAAGATGGTTTTTTAGAAATGTTAGAAGATTATAAGCATCTTGACATCTACTTTGATAAAGAAGACATTACAATTAAAAATGATTTACATATGCTACCTGTTTACGATGTCGATACATATTTAGATTACGACCATTTCTTTAAGAAAAAACATGCACGTTCCTACAAAGAAAAAAATTTGAGTAGATATTTGATTTATAAAAATGATCGTCTCATAGGAGCGTTTTCTTCTTGCTTAGTAATAAAAACATTAGTGATTTATGACTTCTTATTAACGGATGATAAATTCTTTAAAGATATATTAGATTTCATCATTATTTTCTATAAGAAAAAGATTGTTCCATTAGACGTAGAAGTAACGACGAAGAAAAACCGCAAACAGTTCCTTGCTTACGGTTTTACATCTCTAGAAGATGGTACGTTATATTTAAAAGTTTAATGTTTTAAAAGTTCACTAATGTGTTCGTAATTATCATAACTTTCATCTAAATAAAATCTAAGTTCTGGTGTCTTACGCATCGAAAGCATATGAGCGAGGCTACTTCTAATCATGCCTCCTTTATTTTTAAGATGCTCTAAGGCTTCGAATTTATCTTTGACGCCAAGAAAAGAAACATAAATTTTTGCTAAGCCTAAATCGGATGTCACTTCGATCTCATTTACGCTTACAAGACCGAAACTTTTCCCTTTAATATCTTTAGATATAATTTCTCTAAGATGCTTAGCGATTAAAGCTTTCGCCCGATTATTCGTATTTTTATTACCTAATTTATGTGGCATAAAAAATTAATCTTCTTTCATCTCTTTAATGACGTAAGCTTCCACTTCGTCACCTTCCTTTAAATCGTTATAATTTTCGATTGTAAAGCCACATTCAAAACCAGATTTAACTTCTTTGGCGTCGTCTTTAAATCGTTTTAATGAACCAAATTTGCCATCGTAGATGACAATTCCATCACGAATTAAACGGACGCTTGCGTCTCTTCTAATACTTCCGTCAGTGACGTAAGCCCCCGCAATTGTTCCAACTTTTGAAGCTCTAAAAAGATGACGAATTTCCGCTCTTCCGATGACGACTTCTTCTAGCTTTGCCTTCTTCATACCTTTTAACGCTGCTTCCATCTCTTCGATTAAAGCATAGATGATGTTATGTAGACGAATATCTACTTTTTCTTCGTTAGCCTTCATTTTCACTAAATTATCAGGTCTAACATTAAATCCATAGATGATAGCATTAGAGGCACTAGCGAGCAAGACATCGCTTTCCGTAATCGCCCCAGCGGTCGCACGAATAATTTTTACTTTCACTTCATCATTACTTAGTTTTTCTAAGCTCGATTTAATAGCTTCTGCTGAACCATTCGTATCAGCTTTGATGATGACGTTAACTTCTTTCATTTCACCTTCATGAATTCGTTCGTATAAATCATCGAGACTAATAGCTTTAGAAGCTTGTCTTTCTTCATTCATCTTTAGATGACGTTTATAAGCGATATCGCGTGCTTGCTTTTCACTAGGGAAAGCCATAAATAAATCGCCCGCCTTGGGCACTTCAGATAGACCGATGATAGAAACAGGAGTCGAAGGTGAGGCTACTTTTAAAATCTTTTTAAATTCATTAGTCATTCTTCTCACTTTACCAAAACATGTTCCAACGACGACGTAATCGCTCGCGTTAAGCGTACCATTTTGCACAAGTAAAGTAGCTTTTGGACCTTCACCTTTGTCAAGCTTTGCTTCTAAGACTGTGCCCATCGCATAACGATTAGGATTAGCTTTTAATTCCTGCATTTCCGCCATGACTAAAATATTTTCTAATAATTCATCGA
Source organism: uncultured bacterium (assembly GCA_949297055.1). Taxonomy (GTDB): domain Bacteria; phylum Bacillota_I; class Bacilli_A; order RFN20; family CAG-826; genus CALVUG01. Next base: position 11,832 of record CASFRI010000039.1, read on the forward strand.
TACCTTGACCTTTTTTCGCAGCGATATTTAAAAATATCGTATCGCCACCATATTCTTCAGGAACGACATTTAAAGCCATAAGTTCATTTTTAACTTTATCGATGTTCGCGCCCGGCTTATCAATTTTGTTAATAGCGACTAAGATTGGTACATTCGCCGCTCTTGCGTGATCGATAGCTTCTTTAGTTTGAGGCATGACTCCATCATCCGCTGCGACAACTAAGATAATAATATCGGTCACTTTAGCCCCACGGCTTCGCATTTCAGCGAAGGCTTCGTGTCCAGGCGTATCTATGAAAGTAATTTTCTTCCCATGATATTCTTTTTGATAAGCCCCAATAGCTTGAGAAATACCGCCCACTTCGCTTTCGACAAGATGGGAATTTCTAATTGCGTCGATAAGAGTAGTTTTGCCATGGTCGACGTGACCCATAATCGTCACGACTGGGGGGCGTTCCACTAAATCTTTTGGATCATCGATGACGTTAAGTTTTTCAAAATCTTCTTCAGCGACGATTTCTTCTTTTCTAAAATCGTAACCAAATTCGAGGCACACTTCACCTAAAGTTTCTTCGTCTAATGTTTGGTTAATAGTCACCATCTTGCGTTTATTTAAAAAGAGATATTTGATAATTTGTGAAGTTTCAATATTTAAAGATTTCGCTAATTCGGCAATCGTAGGTATTTGCGAGTAGACGAAACAGCCATTATTAACTTTAGCTTTATTATCGTTACGTCTTTTTTCACTCGTGACATTAGAAATACGATTCTTGCTATTATTATTTTTATTTTTATCTTTCATTTTTTTAACCTCACTTTCCATCGATTAAAGTAATTATTTTTCTTATGGCATGAATATCATTTAATCCAACCATCGTGACATCTTTTTTAAAAAACTTATCTAAATCAACTTTTAAAGCGTGCACTACTCTTACTTCAATCTTTTTATCTTTCAATAGATTTTCTACTTCTTTTTTTCTTCTTTCGGAGATGATATCGAAGATGATAATGAAGCTAATCTTATCTTTCTTCACTAGTTCTAAACAATGGGTATTAAAATAAATTTTTCGCCCACGATTTAACAAAGTAAGGAAATTTAATAACGCTTCCATTATTTAGTTAACACTTCCTCGAGTTGCTTGAACAAAGTAGAATAATCGCTTTTGATGAAGATTCTTTCTAAAATCTTAGGATTTTTCTTGAGCGTTTCTAGAACTTTTATATCTTTTAAAATGTAAGCCCCATGCCCATTTATTTTTCCGCTTGGATCATAGATTAAATCTTCACCCACTAAAACGATGCGAAGCATCTCACTTTTTGGATGAACTTCACGCGTGACGATACAAGTTCTAAACGGAATCTTTTTCATTAACGACCCTCATCATCATCGTAGTATTCATCGTATTCATCGTAATCGATGTCATCGTCATAATCATCGTAATCGTCGTAATTTTCTTCAGCTTCGAGAGCGGAAAGTTCTTCATCCGTGTAGATGGACATGTAATTTGCTTTCTTAGCTTCATCATCTTTTGTTTCGGCTTTTTCTTTAATCTTTTCGGTTTCGAATAAGTCTTTACGTGCGGTACGTTTTGGTTTTTGATTTTTCTTTTCCTCACGCTCTTTTTCAATTTCTAATTGTTTTTCAAGTTCTTCTAAAGTTTTAGTCGTTTGAACGTCTTGTTTAACGCTTGTATCGACCTTAGATTCAACTTTAGTTTCGACTTTTTCTTCGGTAGGAACTTCTTCTTTTACTTCCGAGGCTTGGGTAGATTCTAAAGGTTCAACTTCTTCATTTACTTCATAAGAAGTAACTTCACTAGTCTTAACTTCTTCTTCATTTACTTCAGCAGTAGGCTTAACTTCTTGTTTGGAGGCAAGAGATTTAAGATAAAGTTCATATTCTTTCTTGCTACGTTCTTTTTGATCTTCTGCCACAACTTCTTCGTAGGGTTTATAAGTTAAGCCTTCTTCTAATGCTTCATTTTCGTCTTTAATTTTGACTTTCCAGCCCGTTAGTCTAGAAGCAAGAGAGACGTTTTGACCAGCTTTACCGATGGCAAGAGATTTAGATTCAGGACGAACGACGATTAAAGCTTCTTTACTTTCTTCATTTAAATTCACCCCTAAAATAGGAGCGGGTTTAAGTGATTCAGCAATGTAGATAGCAGGGTTATCCGAATAATTGATAACGTCGATTCTTTCATTGTCGCGACCATTAAATAATTCGGACATAACTTTTTGAATTCTTGCCCCGTTTGGACCAATACAAGAACCGACTGGATCGACGTTAGGATCATTCGTATAAACACTAATCTTAGATCTTTCACCCGCTTTACGAGCGATATCTTTAATGATGACTGTACCATCGTAAACTTCAGAAATTTCTTCTTCTAATAATCTTCTTAAGAACCCATTATCGCTTCTACTAACAAGAATTTGAGCTCCATGCTTTGAAGAGACACTTACGTCTTTAACGTAAAGTTTAATTTGTTGACCGACTTCGAACTTCTCATTACCGATTTTGGCATGTTCATTTAAGGTGACGGAAGTACGGCCAATATTGACTAAAGTCGAATTTTCATCACTTTTTTCGACGATACCAGTAATCATTTCGCCAATCTTATCTTTATACATATCAAATAAGATAGCTTTTTCAATTTCAGCAATCCTTTGTTTCATGTTATCCATGACTTTTTTGGCATATTTATCCATGAAATCATCTAAATCGACTTTTTCTTTAAAATCTTCGCCTACTTTCACTTTGGATTTTGGACCGATTTCAAGAGCGGCTTCTTTAGAAATTTCAAGATAGTCATCTTGAATATCATCATCGCTTGCGACGACTTTTCTTACGTAATATAAATCGATGGATGGTTTTTCTTCATCGAGTTCGACTTCCACTTTCGCATCATCCCCGCCTTTTAAGACGTTTTTAATGTAAGTATTCGCGAAAGCATTTTTAATAATTTCGAGAATTTGTTCCTTCTTGATACCTTTTTCATTTTCTAAGGTTAATATTGAATCGAGGAATTCTTTACGTAATTTCATAAATTTATTTTTTCTCCTTTAATTATTGATAACTTCATTAATGTTTCTAGACGGCAAGTCTAGCTTTATCGATGTGAAGACGATTTAATAGGATATCTATTTTCTTCGCCTTAACTTGGATAGTAAGCACAACTTCACTATCGTTTATATCTTTTAATATTCCTTCAAGATAATTTTCTCCCTTGTAAGGATGAGATAAATGTAGATTAACTTTTTTCCCCTTATATTTGTCTAATTTATCTAATGCGACTGGCTTTTCCGCGCCTAAAGAAGAAACATCTAGGGTGTAAGCTTCTTCAATTGGATCAAGTTCGTCTAATTTCTTCGAAAGAATATCAGATACTTCACTAATGCGATTTAAATCAATTTCTTCTTCATGATCTACGACGAGAGAAAGAAGTTTTTCTTTTTCGATGACATGAAATTTAATTTCATAAATCGTATAACCTAGAGGAGCGATACTTTCCTCCAATTTATTTTTTAATATTTCTAAATCTAACATCCATCCTCCTAAACAAGCAAAGAAGTGACCCGAAGGCCACTTCTTAATTTTCTAAGAAATGTTTTGAACTTATTTTTAAGTTCTTAATTATAATAACGACTTTTAATTAATTTTGCAAGGAAATTTATATTAGCTTACATCTCATCCGCTTTTAACATATCGCTAGGCGAAATAAGACCTAATATAAATTCATCTTCTTTACCGTTTTCCGTTACGAACACGAGAGCAAGTCTTTTACCAATTTTAGAATAGGAAGCAAATAAGTCATTAACGTCGCTAGAGATGGCTTTTCTCGAAGCGAATGCATAAAATTCAGAAATATGTTCTTTAATTGGAATGTAGTCCATTAAATCATCCATCTTCAAATCGATGATGCGACCTTCCGTGTGCGAAGCTTCGGCTAGATAGCGAAATAAGACGTTAGGAGAAAAGACCCCAACAAGATGACCATCATCTAAAACAGGAAGATGTAAAAATCCTTTTTCAACCATCACTTTGATAGCTTCAACAATTAAAGAATGTAAATTTAATGAGACGACATCTTTCATTTTCGTCATAAAATCACTTGCACGAAGTGGCTTATCAAGCATTTCAACTTCTCTTCTTAAAGCTTCTAGAGCTTTTTCTGAAACTTCAAATAAGCCATCACGGTTCATATCAAATTCGTGAATTAAAGAATTTCTAAACACTCTTATTTCGTTTAATAATCTACCTCTTTCTTGTAAAACTTTATTATTTGATTTTTCTAGCTGACCAGCGTAACGAGCGATCAAAGAACGAGAACGGTCGTAATCGTTATAATATTTTCGTAATAAATCATCTAAACGATTAAACAATTCGAGAAATTTTTGTGCGTTAGTCATATTATTTCTCCTTTAAAGTAAAGGTGCGAACATTCTTAATAATCCCCATTTTAATCTTTTTAATAATTTAGGTTTACGATATTCATCGTAACTAACAAATTTGGATACTTTTATAGAATCGATGAAATCTTGTTTCATATCCATGATGCAAGGAGTCTTAAATAAGAATGTTCCATTTTCTAAATGTAAGAAAAGTGATCTAAAATCTAAATTCACCGTTCCGCAGGTCGCATATATATCATCGACGACAAACATTTTCATATGGACGAAGCCTGGTGTATATTCATAAATCTTCACTCCCCCTTTCAGTAACGCTTGATAATAAGAATGAGCGAGGGAATACACTAATTTCTTATCGGGGATTCCAGGCATTAAAATTCTTACGTCTACGCCTTGTTTAGCCGCACTTACAAGCGCTGACATCATCTGAGCGTCGATGATTAAATATGGCGTAGCGATATAAACATATTTCTTTGCCCTTTCGATTAAATGTAAATAAATATTTTCACCGACAGCTTCATAATTGAAAGGAATATCACCATAACATTGCACGTAACCGCGTTTTAAAAAAGAAGCACATTCATCCATGTAAACGCTAGGAAGATAAGCATCGAACATCGTCGGACGATCAGGTTTTTCAATAGTGAGCCAACTAGCTAAAAATAATCTTGTTAAGCCGTAAACGGCTTCGCCTTTGATCATGATGGCATTATCTTTCCAAATGCCAAATCTTTTTTTCTTATTAATGTATTCATCCGCTAAATTGATACCACCGGTAAAACCAGTATGACCATCGATGACCATAATCTTTCTATGATCACGGTTATTTAGCCTAATAGACATTCTTAAATTAAGCGGATTAACAGCGTAAGATTTAATGCCATATTTCCTTAACTTCAAATAATATTTTTTTGGTAAAGTGGAGACGCTTCCCACATCATCATATAGCACTCTTACGTCCACTCCTTCGCTTGCCTTTTGTTTTAAAATATCGAGTATCGAATTCCACATCAAACCTTCTTCGATGATGAAATATTCTAAGAAGATGTAATGTTTAGCCTTACTTAATTCTTCGAGCATGTAAGGGAAGGCTTTTTCCCCGAAGGGGAAATATTTGACGTAACTTTCATTAGTGAGAGGTGAACCAGTTTCTTTATAAATGTAATTAGACATAAGTAAAGCATCGATATTTTGCTTTTTAACTTCTTCCATCACTTCCTTATTCGCCGGAACATTATCTAAAACTGCTTTGATGGCTCTTTCCATCCTTCTTTCTTTCTTCGTAAATTTCTTATTCGCAAAAAGTAAGAAAAAGATGGGACCAAAAACTGGTATAGCGCCGGTGACGACAAGCCAACTTATTTTATAAGAATCGTGAATTTTAGAATTGACGATATAAAACATGATGCCAATCGCTAAAGCATAAGAGATGACGACGACGATAAGTAAAATTTCACCAAGAAAATCAGGACTTACGGCGTAACGCATAATAAGATAGATGATAACTGCATATAAAGCGATATCAAAAAGGAACACTAAGCCGGTAAAAAATAGACGTCCTGTAATAAACTTAATAAACTTTTTCATCGTTAAAAATTATATCATATTTTTTTATCTTACAATATGAAGAAAAATGGCCATAATTGACCATTTTTTCAAAAAATTATATTTAAAATTTAACACTAAATTCTAGTTATCGTAATGCTCGCCGAATCTTTGCTAACTTTATTAAATTCGATGCGATATGGGAAAGCTTCACCATTATTGAATGTCGTAACGTTTTCAAAGAAATCGCTATAAGAACTTAAAGTGAAGACGTCACCTGTTTGGAAAAGATCATCTTCATTCAAATAAGCTCGACCAGAATCATAATAACTAGAGCCAGTAGAATAAGTATCTTCTCCACCTGCTTGGATAAGATGTAATAAGTGATATGGTTCATATTCACTCATCGCGCTTGAAGCGTAAGAATATAAGGTTTGAGCGTAATCGCTATCATCGTAAGAATTCGTATTTAAGAATTCACCAGTCCCAGCAAGATGAGGAGAATTATTAGGATCATCGATAAGTTCGACATCGTATGAATCCCACCAGTTACTGCTAGAAGAGCCTTCCACAAGTCGAGCAAGTCTAGCATCGACGTGATAAAGTCTAACGCCACCATCGCCTAAAGAATAATGCCAATCGTTCCAGAAATATGCATTATTGCCCACCGGAGCGAATAATTCAATTAAGATATATTCGTCATACATCGAGCCATTCCAACTTTCAGTTGGGATAAGTAAAATGTCCCCACTTGTAGATTGTGGATAAAGAGTAAATGTTTGGCTATCTAAAGAAGTATCAAAAACGTAAGGATCAACCCAACCAACACTTAGTTTAGAGAAAGCATTCCAATCCATGACGTTATTAGATTGCATATCCGCACTACCAACGTAATCTCTTCCACTATAAGTATAATCGTAATAATCTTCTAGGCCGAAAATGTGACCTTGTTCATGAATTGTCGTAATAGCATCACCTAAGTGATCAAGATTAGATAATGAATAGGTATTAGTTAAAGGATTAGTAGTCGTTCCAGGATTATTACCAGTTTGAAACATGTGTGGCCACATATTTGAATTTCCATCTACATTAATAGCGTTAACGATGAAGTGAATAGAATCAATATAACCATCATCATTCGAGTCATAATCATCTAAATTGATGCCATTTTGACCAAGCCAAGTCGTAGCTTCGTTATACATCGTAATCAAGTTATTCATACTACTATCTAAATTACTACGCGTAAAACGAGTTTCATAAACTGGAGCAACTTCACCTGTAATATTAAGTTTTCCATAACTTGCATTATAGTAATATGAAACAAGTGACATACCAGTTTCTGGATTTTCAGCATAGATAGCTTCTTCTACTTGATTAAGTCTAGCCTCAGTCCATTCAGCCGTACCAGATGAACCAGAAAGTTTAATTGGTACCATAAGTAATTTTTGATTGCCATGACTTGGTGCATAATATGGATCACGGTAGAAATTATCTAATTCTAAGTGAGATTTTTGTGAAGAAATAGCTTCCACACTTACGCTAATGGAAGAAGAGACATTAGAGCCATCCGTACTTCTAGCTGTCAAAGTTGTTACACCTTCTTTTAAACCAGTGACATTTCCGTTTGTATCGACGCTTGCAATACTTGTATCACCAATTGACCAAGACAAAGTCTTGTTATAAGCTTTTTCTGGTAAGATAGTAACATTTGGGGCTAAAGTATCACCAACACCTATATGTAAAGTTGCGGGACTTAGCTTAATTTCGCTAACTTTAATATCTTTTGGATCAGAGATATAAACATTAGCCTTGGCTTCTACCCCGCTTCCATCTTTAGCTCTAGCGGTGACGATGACGTTCCCGCTCGCTTTAGCGGTGAATAAACCATCTTCATTAATTTCACCATAATTTTCATTAGAAACGAGCCAGTCTAAACTACGCACTGAAGCGTTCGTTGGGGTGATAGTAGCATTAAATTTAACAGTTTCGTCAGGAAGAATACCACTTACTTCAGTTGGAGAAAGACTTATATTAGTAATTGGATTTGAAACGCCTTTAACCGTGATAGTAGTGATAAAATAAACTTCACTTCCATCGATTGTATCTAACCTAATATTACTTGTTCCTACACTCACTGCGTTTATGACACCAGTTTCACTTACGGTTGCAACACTAGGATCAGAACTAGAATAAAGCAATGTTTTTTCACTTGCATCATCAGGTAGAACAGTTGGATGGAGCGATAAAGTATCGCCGATAGTCAATTCATAACTTGTACGAACATCGTTAATAGAAGTTACTTCGATAATTTCTTCGACGACGTGGATAGCAAGCGAATCGCTTAAACTAGTGTTAGCAACACTACCTCTTAAAGTAGTTTGACCAACACTTAAACCAGTCAAAGTCTTATTCAATTTATTCAAAGCGACAATATCTTTACCAGTCGAAGACAAAGTTAAAGTCACATTCTGGTTACTGGCGCTTTCAGGCAAAATAGTATATGAAAAATTTGAAGTTTGACCTACTTCTAAAGTAAGAGAAGGCTGATCAAAACTAAATGATTCAGGTTGTTCATTAGGAGTTGGTAAACCACAACTACTTAAACCACCTAACGCTAATAAAGCACTTGCAAATACAAACAATTTTTTCATAAGTCATCCTCCTTCCAAGGATTTAATATAGTATTATATTTATGAACGTGTATCAAGAAAAATAAGAAATAACATTAATTCAATCTAACGATTTTAAAGTTAAGTTGATATGATATAACTATGGATGAAATAAGTATTCAAAACATAGTGAATGAACAAAGAAAATATTTTTTAAGCGGTAAAACTTTACCTTTAAAATTTAGACTTGAAACATTAGAAAAACTTGAAAATTTAATTAAACAAAACATCGATAAATTAAATGAGGCTTTTATCTTAGATTTTAATAAGCATCCATTCGACGTCTTATCTACCGAAGTTTTCTTAGTCTTAGAAGAAATTAAATACTTTAAAAAGCATTTAAAAACACTAATGAAACCAAAAAGAGTAAGAACTTCGCTCATCAATTTTCCTTCCAAAGGTTACTTAATTAATGAACCTTACGGCGTCGTTCTTATCATGGCTCCGTGGAATTATCCTTTCCAACTAACTTTCGAACCTTTAGTGGGTGCGATCGCTAGTGGAAATACGATCATTTTAAAACCCGCTAGTTACACGAAAAACGTTTCGAAAGTTATTGAAGAAATTATTGATAATTTTCCTTCTTCTTACATCGCTTGTGTGACAGGTGGAAGACAAGAAAATCAAGCTTTGTTAGAACAAAAATTTGATTACATCTTCTTCACCGGTGGTCAAACAGTCGGAAAACTCGTCTTGGAAAAAGCGAGTAAGTATCTTACCCCTGTTACTTTAGAATTAGGGGGAAAATCACCTTGTATCGTCGATAAAAATTGTGACATCGATATCGCCGCAAGGCGCATCACTTGGGGTAAATTTTTAAATGCTGGTCAAACATGTGTCGCTATAGATCATGTTTACGTACATGAAGATGTTCATGACTTATTATTAGAAAGAATTAATTACTATATTGATAAGTTTTATTTTAAAAATAATAAGTTAAGTGATGAATTCCCTTCTTTAATCAACGAAAAACATAAAGATAAAGTAAGTTCATTTTTAGATGATTCTAAGATTATAAGAGGCGGAAAGTTCGTTACTCCTTTAAGATTAGAACCCACCATCATGGACCACGTCACAAAAGATGATAAAATCATGCAAGAAGAAATATTTGGTCCAATTTTACCAATATTAACTTATTCCGATTTAGATGCATTAATTAGCTATCAAAAAACTTTAGATAAACCCCTCGCATTATATTGTTTTTCTAAAGATAAGAAAGTCATTAAAAAAATTATCACTAACTTATCTTTTGGAGGCGGATGCATTAATGATACGATCATGCACCTCACTAACACTAATCTTCCCTTCGGTGGCGTGGGAGCAAGCGGAATGGGAAGTTATCATGGCCCTTCTTCATTTAAAACATTTTCACATCAAAAATCTATCTTAATAAAATCTAAGCATGAATTAAAAATGAAATATCCACCGCATAAAGAAAAAACTTATAAGTTTTTAAAGAAGATGAGCAAGATTAAATAAACATTATCTTTTCCCTCCGCGCATCATTGTAAAAGAAACTAATTTAATATAGGTCAATCGTTAATTGACTTCTTTTCATCAATATTTTTATCGTTACTCTTTAAAAACGAGTAAAAAGTTACTAAAATAATAAATCGAAAGGTTGGTACATAAAATATGCCATTAGTAAATACTAAAGAAATGTTTAAGAAAGCCTACGAAGGCGGTTACGCTATCGGGGCATTCAATTGCAACAATATGGAAATTGTGCAAGCTATCACCGAAGCCGCAAAAGAATGCAATTCCCCTGTCATCCTTCAAGTCAGTGCAGGTGCAAGAAAATATGCCAAATCGGTCTATTTAACAAAACTTGTCGAAGCCGCGGTCGCAGATACCGGCTTACCTATCGTCTTACATCTTGATCACGGTGCAGATTTTGAAATTTGTAAAGACTGCATCGATAGTGGTTTTACTTCCGTCATGATCGATGCATCTTCAAAACCATTCGAAGAAAATATCGCCATCACGAAAAAAGTCGTCGAATACGCTCACGCTCACGTCCCATACGTCACAGTCGAAGCTGAACTTGGTACATTAAGCGGCGTCGAAGATGACGTTAAAGTCGATGCGGAAAACGCTTCCTATACGAATCCTAACCAAGTCGAAGAATTCGTCAAACGTACCGGCGTCGATTCCTTAGCAATTGCTATTGGAACAAGCCACGGTGCTTACAAATTTAAACCTGGCACGAAACCACAACTACGTTTCGATATCTTAGAAGAAGTCTCACGTCGTCTTCCTGGCTTCCCTATCGTCTTACATGGGGCAAGTTCTGTCAATCAAGAATACGTCAAAATCATCAACGAAAATGGCGGTAAGTTACAAGACGCAATTGGTGTTCCAGAAGACATGTTAAGACAAGCTGCGAAGATGGCTGTTTGTAAAATTAACATCGATAGCGACTTACGTCTTGCTATGACTGCTGGTATTAGAAAACATTTCAACGATCATCCAGACCACTTCGATCCAAGACAATATGTTGGTGATGGCCGCGCGAACGTCAAAGCCTTAGTGAAACATAAAATTATGGACGTCTTAGGCTCTAACGATAAACTTGACGATCTTAAATAATTTCTAAACTGAACATCAAAAAAATAAACCACCCTTTGGGTGGTTTTTTAAATGTCTTTTTTTACATTTTTAAGCTTGAATATTTGGCCCGCGATAAGTCGCCATAAAAGTGATCGGATCAAGATCGAAATTATCTTCGATCTCACCTCTAACGCGATAAAAACTCACCTTGATGGAATTGATGTTATAAAGACGGTAGACGAAATAGATATCTTTATCTTTTTTAGAAGCATCCACTTCGCCTTTCGAAACTTGAAATTTCGTATCGACTTTACTTTTTGTCGATTTCACTTCGATATGAATTTCTTTTATTTCATCGTCGATGATGTCGTAAGATTTGATATCGTAACCATAATAATCTGATTTAGAAGCGATCCATTCGATCTTATCGGCGTAATCTTCTAAACGTCTATCGTTTAATAAACGATTTCTTTCGTAATCTAACACTAATTTTTCACCGATGAGACCAGTTTTTGCATCATCTTTAGCTTTCTTTAAATAATCGATCTTTTTAGGAATTGGATTCGTAATTCTTTTAAATTTTTCCGATGTATCAACTTTTGGTTCAACTTGATTTAATTGGCGGTTTAAATCGTAAGGCTCAGTTCCATCTTCGTTTAAATTTTCTTGGATGACTTTCAAAGCCTCATCGACATCTAAATTCAAACTCTTCGCATTATGAATTCTTTCGTAATCTAAAATTTCTTCGACGATATCTTCGTATTTATTCGAATTGAAATGTTTGATGATGAAAGCATAAATTTCGATCATTTTATTTAAATCGTCCACTAAGACATTTTCTTCTAATTCCCCACTTCGATAATATTTTTGGATGATCGTCGTCTTTTCGTAGCCATAACCTAACGAACCCTTACTAGCGTGCAAATCGATTGGGTCTTTAGAAAAAGTTAAGTCGTCAATTTCATTTCTAATATAATTAGAAATTAATTCAGCGATTTTATATTTCTCTCTTCCATATTTATTTTCGAAGTAAGTTATACCTTGCTGTAACACTAAGTAGAAGCCTTTCATATCGCTACGGAAAAGATAACAAACGTAGATCCCGTGTTGAGTGGACGTCGTAATATTTTTATTGAGAATTGAAACCCAAGGATAAAGAGTTTTATTACCTTGCCCCATCGAGCCTTTGACTAAAAGATCAGGATCGTTTAATCTATCTCGAATTTCTCTGGGAAGTTTTTTCACTAAGGTGTCGTATAGATAAGAAGAATTATCAACCTTATGATCACCGCTGATATATTGATCTAAAATCGTCTGAAAAAATTGTTTCATAACTTTTACCTCTTGACGTTTCAGAGTATATCAGATTCATCAATAGAGAAAAAGCTTAGAAGTGTTATTTTTTCTTCCCTATATTTATATAAGTTAAATATCCTTCGTAGAACTTTTCATCTTTTTTAAACGATTCAAATTCTTCTTTTTTAATAAGCTTAATGGCCTTAGAGGCGCTTCTTACTGTCTTTATAAATTTACCTTTAAGAGTCTTACGCGATTGTAAGGCAATAGTGAATAAAAAGAATTTCTTTTCAAAAAACCAAATCTTAGTGGCTTTTTTAAATTGCTTTTCATAACAATATAATCTTAATAAAGCGAAAGTATATACGAATCGATTGATTCTTCTCGTACCATTCGCGCGTGAAATAGAATTTGGATGGTAGACGTAAACGTAAACAAAATCTTTGATAAAACTTACTTTTTTTGCATAGAGCAAAGTCAAAAAAGAAAAAGAAAAATCTTCAAGGAAATAATGATTATTTAAAAACTTGAATTGATATTCATCTAAAAACGATTTTCTAAATAATTTATTCCAAGTATAGCCTCTTATTTTTATATCGTGATAAAGCATTCTAGCAAGTTTTTCATTATCCTTAATTTTTTTATCTTTATGATAAACATTAAGGGGTCTTCTTTTTTTGCCTTTACTTTCGATGTAGTAATTTGCAATGACGATATCAGAATTTTCTTTCTCTGCTTTTTTATATAAAGAACTTAAACAATTTGGACGTAAATAATCATCCCCATCAATTATATAAATATATTTTCCTCGTGCAGTTTTTAAACCAAAATTTCTTACTTCCCCTGGATTATGAAAATCTAATGAATATTGTTTAAATCTTAAATCTTTTAAAAATGGCTTAAGCGCAGAATAATCATCTTTTGTACCTGCGTCCACTAAAAGTAAAACTTCGATCGGTTTATTAAAATCTTGTTTTAAAATCGAATCGAGGCATTTTGAAAGATAACGACTCACGTCGTGAATTAAAACGACAATTGATATTTCATATGGGTAATTACTCATGTTAATTAAAGTATAACAAATTAATTTTATTCAATTAACCCTTCAATTAATATCTTAAGTCCAACAGCGAGAAACACTAAGGAAGCAATTAAACCCGCCCACTTTTCTAACTTTTTAGCAATAAGATGCGCTAAAAAGGAAGTTAATAAAGAAAGAACAAAAGTTGTTAAACCAATAATCATAAAGACAATTAAAGCCCAATAAATATCTAAATATAAATAAACAAAGCCGATGCATAAAGCATCGATAGAAGTAGAAATTGCTTGAATAATAATATTAATTATTAAAATATGTTTTTCTTCTATTTCTTCTTCTTTTTTCCTTCTTTCGATCATCCATTCCACGAACGATTTAATCGCTAGTAAAGTTAATAAAGAAAAAGCAATCCAAGGAATGTAGGCTTCTAAATTATCTTTAAAAGAATAGCCGATAAAATAGCCAATAACCGGCATGATAAATTGAAATAATCCAAAAGTTAAAGCAATTAAGATAGCTTTAATCTTCTTCATGTTTTTCTCTTCGATGGCGTCCACCGCTGAAACAGTCATCGCATCGACGGACATCGAAAGAGAGGTCAATATGACATTGATCCAATCCACAATTAAACTTTAACTCCTAGTTATTGATAAAAATTATCAATGTGGCTATTTTAAATGATAAGAAAGCGATGGACAAGATTTTTTAAAAATGACGCTTCGTTAATAAGTCACGTAATAATTTCCTCTAGAATTAATTACATGGATATCGTTTTTACACTAGTGATCATCGAACATTTTTCAAAAATCGATAAAAGTGTTCAGTAGAATCATTAAAGTAATTAGAAAATTAAGCATTTTGGATAACGCTCATCTATTTTCTTCACTTTTTTATTTTTCTAGCTTAGAATTTATGCGATGTTTTCTAATTATTTTCTCTAATTCATATAATTGATAGAAAAAACCTTCTAACATTTTGACAGGTATACTATTTCCTGATAGCCTCAATATTTTGTCTCTAGGAAATAAAGTTCTACTTTTTCTTTCTTTGAAATTGCACTTTTGTAAACGTTCATAATCTTCGTCAGTAAACCCCATAAACAGCAAAGACTCTCGAGGTGTTAAATATCTAAAATGAGCCCTTCCCTTTATTCCTGTATCTATGTAGATATTACCTGAATTAGGGTTTCTATCCTGCTTTGTTGTGATCGTTCTAATAAATTGATCTTTAGTTAAATTACCATCTTCATCAATTATTTTAGGATTTAAATCCCATATTTTTCTTCTAGATGGAGTGTCGTTTGGAACACATTCAACCTCTTCTTGCCATAATTGAGAATTTTTATTGTGAGATACTCTTAAAAGATCTTCAATTTGTAAACATTTGAAATATTTAGAATTTTTATATTCTTTTACTATGTAAGACTCGTCATCTCCCCAATTTGAAAAAAAACTTTTAATTTTTTCTCGCAGCAAATCATCGGTACCTACATAAACACTTAACATTAAAAGTCTTGGACGGTTTTGCGGTATACCGTAGTTTTTTGCATTAACAGGAATATATTTGCTTTCATAACCAATCGAATTTAATTTGTTTATCCATAAGTTAAAATTATCAAAATGTCTTTTTGAAAGAAGAGTAGGTACATTTTCCATTATTAAATATTTTGGCAGTGTTCTTTTGGATTGTTTCATTTCTTCTAAAATTCTACCAACTTGCCACAATAGACTTGATCTACTACCAGAATCGATATCTATACCTTTGTTATATCCGTGAAAAGCGCCTACATTAGACAAGTCTTGGCAAGGAAAGGAATAAGTAAGTAAATCTGTGAATTCAGGCATTTCTTTTCCTTTTACTTCATTGATATCTACTAAATTTTTTGTTCTAGTTATTGCAGATAAAATACGTTTAAGCGTAATATCATCATACGTTTTTAAAGATCTTGCATTCATAGATGTTTTACCATCATTGCTCAAACTATATTCACTTAATTTTTTAATAATTTCTTCTTTTGGCATTTGCAAAATACTATCTAATATATACTCATCATTATGAATGGCATCATACGCTACAAAAGCATGAATATCCCACTCACAAGTTGCTTGTACTTCAATATTAATGCCAATATTTTTAAGTGCTCTAGCTTGACTTCCTATTCCGCTAAATAGTTCTACTATTTTAATTTTTTTCATATTAACCTCCTTTCATCAATTTCGCATGCATAAATAAAGGAGTTTTCATTTACACCTTGATTTAACTATAGTCTCAGTCAACTAGAACTCCGGCTTTTTCGAGTTTTTCTCTAATTTTCCATATCCATTGCATTTGCTTAGGTGATGGGATTTTGCCAGTCACTTGTATCCTAGATGCTAACTTAAGTAAATCTACCTCTTGATAACTTATAATCCTTCGATTCAAGCCTTCATTAATTAAGCGTTCCCAGTAATCTTTACCAGCCATAACAATTTCTCTTTCTATATCTAGCTTCTTAGCTAATTTATTTTCCTTAGCATCAGCTTTAGCTTGAGTATCGATTAAATCTTTGTTAATTAAATCTTTTATAAACTCTTTTGAAAACTCATATTTTATTTCTCTAAATTTATTCCATGACTCTTCTTTCTTAAATTGTTCCATACCGTTACCGCCAAGTTCTTGAACAAAGTTGAAAGTCTCATGGGCGATTTTTTCAATTTCAAAATTCAAAGATGGATATAATTCTTGTTTTTTCCATATCATATTATAATCAAGGCAGTATCCATCAGGAATCAAAGAAATTAGTTTTGAGATAGCATATGCTACAACACCAGACTTTGTATAGGATTCCGAAATATACCAACTAGCATTTTTTACTATCTTGTCGGTTGATTTAAATAAAATCGCATAACAAATACAATTTTTGAAAAATTGGTTATTAAAAGCATCAGGCGATTTTTGATATTTATCATCGATTCTTTCAGCAAAGAAAGACATACATTTTTCTGAACCTTTACTTACTTGGTCAGGCCTTAATAATTCAGCACAAGTATAATATTTCGCCAAATCTTCTTTCTTTATAACTTGATTCTTAGGGAACTTTTTCACAAAGTAATCCCTTTCACTCTTTTTTGTGAACTTAAATTGTTCTTGCTCGTATTTACCTCTAGAACGCTCGTAATACCACATTGTATTGTTTACAGAATCACCATGTGCTGGAGCTTGAATTGTTTTTGCAAGATTCTCAAATACTCTATGGAAAGGGTGATTTGAAAATAAATCGGAATCTTTTACCTTATTTTGGCTATTTGCATACTTAGAAATATTTTGAATCATTGAATCATAATCATCATTTTTTACGACTGTAAGTTTCATGGGCACAAAAATATTATCTAATGACATATGGTCTTTAAGAACTGCAGACGTCAATGAAGCTGTAGTTTGGCCTCCATTTATTATTTGTAAGTCCTCCATCGCCAAAATGTTATGCCCATCATCGGAAAGATAAACTTTAGATGCAGTGCAAGCAATTCCATTATTATAAGTAAAAAATTTGGTTGGCTCGTTTTTAATTGTTAATCTAATTCCTTTGTTAATTTTCCCTCTATTGCTTAAGAAAGCACGAACATTACCTTCAAGCAATCTTGAACCATGTTCATAATAAATCTCGTGAAGAAATTTACCCGGAACTATAGCTAAATACGCATCATAATCTAAGTTGCCACTCATTTCGGCTTTAATACACGGGATACCATCTAACCCGTATTTTTTTGTTTCAATTATGATTGGTTCTCTTTCTTTACCAGATTGATATAACTCATACAAGCGAGAAATAGACCAAATATTTACTTCTACTTTTTTGCCTTGGAATTGTTCGGAAGGTAATGATTTGATTCTATCGCTTAGTCTTTTATTTGTTACTATAATCAATTTAATTTTATCGATAGATTTATCATCATCTAAATTTATGTAATCAATATGCATTCTTCTTCCTATGTCGTTACCAATTGAAAGAAGAGAATCAGTTACATCAAAATATTGATTCAATTTATTGTCATATGCTTCGTCTAAAAAATTTATCATTCGTTGCTTTGATTGTTCAATTTGCGTTTTTGTGAGAACGGTATTTAAATCATCAACGAAATCGTTGCTAACCAAAACTATTGATTTATCAGATTCGTCAAATGCATAGGCATCAAACGACATTATTCGCCCATTTCGGCATCTTTTTTGTATTGGAGTAATTTGTGGATCACTAATCTCCCCCATAGAGCTTAAACGGCTTAGAATATCAGTCAAGAAATAATCGTCAGGAGTTGTACCGTCAATTTGAGCATTAATTCTTATATCATCTAAAAATTCAGTTTCGAATTCTTCAAATGTTTGTTCCATAACCTAATCCTCCATATATTTTTCGATAAGCGATATCAAAATATCGTATTGCACTTTGTTAATTTCCTTAGGCAAAGTGTTTGCTTTAATTCGAGGAAAATCTTTGTTTACTAAATACTTTTCAACCTTTACAAAGTTATACACGTAATTATCATAAATTTCATTGAAAGAATATCCGGCTTGCTTTAGCTTATTAAAAAATAAATCTCTATCAATTTCATAAGTTAATGTACTTGAAATATTAGAAACTAGTTTATTTAATGATATTCCCGAAAAATTTGGACTCATCTTTTCAAAGAAATAAACTATTAAATGACCATCAAGTTCAGAATCTAATTGCTCTAGAGAAGAAATTGAAACTGAATTTTTGAATGAATTGATTGATTTTATTTCATACCACTCATTTTTATATGAAAAGTCTTTATGTGTTGGTTCTGGTCCACTCCATGCGTTTAAGCTATTTGTTATACCATAAGTTTTAAATGCGTATTTTTCTAAAAACAAAAGTTCGCCGATTAATCCTAAAACTTCATTTTCTGACAAAGTTTTATTACTAATTGAAAACATTTTTTTCCATTGATTAAACCTATTTACAATCTCTTTATATGCATCATCACCACTATAATTTTGGGTTTCATTTATCATATCTACACAAAAATGATAAAACAAAGATAGATTCTCGTTAGAATTAAACGAAAACAAAATCGAATTATATCTGCTTGTTTTAACCTGCTTTACCTCTATTAAATTGGTACCTAACACCTTTATTGGAGAAAAAACACCATTAAACCTCAGTGTTGCAAAATTTTGATCGTTCTTCCCCAAATATAATTCTAAAGGGTGCGAATCATTAACTCTTAAGTATTGCGATGGCTCTTTTATAGATTCAATTTTCTCTTTAACTTCATCGTGTTTCATAATCATTCCTCATCACATTCATCGGTGTGCTCCATATCAAAGTAATTAACAGTTTTATTAACTGTGTACATCGTAGTTTTTAAAGACACATTATCTTTTTGTGGAAAACCAATACTGTAACCAACTACATATGGATATTTCCTATTATCCAGTTCCATTCGAAGCTTAATCATATCTCTAAAGTCTTCGCTCGCTTCTTTATCGGAGGTAAAGTATTCTTCATCCAATTCTTCGGGAAGCGAAGGTTTTATAAAATATATAATCAGTAAAGGGTTTCTACCTTTTATCAAATAATCTTGAGCTTTTGTGTTTGTTAGTGGGACCTGTTCTTCAGAAATACCATACTTTGTATCGGTTCTACCACCCAGTCTTAATCTACTTTTACTCATTCGTATATCGTTGTCACGAACATCAAACTGTCTACTAACTAATGGAATATCAATTTCAAGTTTAGGAAATGTAAATCTATATTGGTTAATTACACCATTAATAGTAGGCTTACCACCAATAACTAAAACATCAAAACTATTTAAGTCTTCTTTATTTTTTCTCATGAAATCGATAATTTGCTTTTTATCGAAATATATCTCTCCAGTTTGAGAAATATTAAGTGATTCTAACAATTTGAAAATAGATGAAAAAGAAACGTTTCTAAAATATGGGTGCTGAGTAATATTAAAATCTCTTTGACTTAATTTTAAAGAATCAAAAAACTCCAATGTACTATTGATATTTTTCTCAACTAAATTTAAATCACGTAAAATATAAGGAGTTTCGAATAATCCGCCCCAAAAAGATTTTCTAATACATTTGTTGATAGTATTTCTCATTTTGTTTGGAGCTGTTATGCCCAATTCAATAGAATCATTTCTTACGCGAATACCAAAATCTTCTGGCTTTCTGTTTTCTAAGCCCATTGTTTTTATATCGCGTTTCAATGCTTCGATAGATTCGAAAATATATTTGTAATAACTATATGAAGTATTAGTAAGCCAAATTCTACACAAATCTGCATACCCATCTCTATATCCAAACCATCTCCCCATTTGCATTAGCACATCAAAAGTAGAGGTGTTTCTATAAAAATAGCTAATCATTAATCCTTCTAAAGTGAGGCCTCTAGATAAAGCAAGACCGCCTACAGCAATAACTCTTAATCCTTCTTTGTTTTCATCATAATTAAGTTTAGTTGCGTTTTTTCCCGAATTAATAACTACTATTTTTATTTTTGAAATTGAATCATAAAGATGTGCAAAAACGTTGTCCCATGTAATTGAATTGCCCTCTTTGCTAAGAGAGCCGTATTGTTCTTCGAAAGTCGTTTTTAAAGACAAAATAATTTTATTTTTCAATGATTGTCTAGGTTGTAGTTTGTGCGTTTGTTTTACTGTACGCTTAACATTGTTAAAATAGGTTTCAACTAGATCTTTAATTTTTGATTGAACAAGCTTAAATCGAGACATATTCACAAGCATTGAACGATGTGTGTTTTTGTCAACATCTCTAATGTCTCTAATTGCATTAGCAATAAGAAATGTTCTTATCGAATAGTAGAGAGAATCGAAAAGAGTTTCACCGTCCCATTCTTTTTTATGCTTCATTGGAAAAATGTTTTCGTTAGCATCCGTAATAAATTGAATATTTTCATTAATGTCAACAAAATATTTTTTAGGACCGCAATAATTACTTGGTGACTTTAATGCATATATAAAATCCCTTGGAAATAAATCGTCTTTTAGCATCTCATCTTCTTTATCATAACTAATGAAAACATTCGCAAATGGCGTTGCTGTAAATCCAACATAGCTGCTTCTGGTAAATAACGATAATAAATTCCTTATTAATCTATTAATCTTTGTAGGATCGTTTTCTGGTTTATTAGTATTTATAGAAGCGTTATCGGCCTCATCATCAATTATCAATGCAGGATAGTCTATCTTTTGATGATTAATAGTAGTATTAATATTTTTCAATGAAGAATAAACTTTTTGGAGTACACTTACATTTTTCTTTATAACAAAAATCATAGGTTCTGAGGAATAGTTACTTAACTTATAAGTGGTATTTTGATTATCATTTCCAACAAAATCCTTATTCCTACTTGTAAAGGACTTGGGGGTTGGATCGCCACGACCAACGCCAACATCACAGCTATGTACGCTGTCATAACCAATAAATCCTTCTTCAACTCTCTGTTGAGTTTGTTTACGTAGACTTTCAATAGTGCCAGTTAAAATGAATATGACTTTATATCCGGCATCCGCAGCTTTTGTAATTAAACCAAGATAATTTGATGTCTTTCCTGATTGGACATCACCAACAACTAATCCTCGGATCGAAAAGGCATCTTCGCTATATGGTTCCCCTAAATACGACATTAAGTTATATAGGGTGTTATCTTCTAAAGTCTTAACAACTTCAACTGGAAAATGTTTATAAGTAAGTAAATAACTTTTGTATCTATCCCAAAAATATGTTTTCGAATTATCTGATTGCAACCATTCTTTATACCAATCGTAATTATGATTATAATTTCCTAAGATCACATCGCCTTCTTCTTGATATACGGAATAAATTGATTTAATTTTCTTTATAACTTCATTTTTTTCGTTAGGACCAAGTATAATTTGTTCACCAATCTCATTTTTAAATCTATTTTCAGTCTTTTCAATGGAATCATTTATAAAATCGTCTGTAACAACAAAATTGGGATTATTGAAAACTTTTACTTTTTTGTATGCCCCAAAATCATCTATGTAAATGCCGAAAATTTCATGCCTATCTTTCATCGTCAATTCTCCTCTTTACTAAATTTAATATTGTTTCATCGTCAAAAGGCTCATAGGTTTTTAAAACGTTAAAAACATCTTCGTCAGACTTTCGTAAAAGATTTTTGAGTCGTTTAAATTGATTTATTCCTTCAATAACAATACTGTCCAGCCCTTCCTGTTCCACACTTTTTCCTACAGCGCGATTGCACATTGAATTAAAAATATCATCATATGGCAATGATGAAGAAACGATATCTAGTAAATGCAATATTTTACTTTTTTCACCATCACCAAAATCATCTATAAAATTTTTAATAAACTCCGAATCATTGTTGATGAAAAAAATCTCTTTATTTTCCCTATTTAAACCTTTGTTCCAAATTTTGTTGTTGTCTTTTTCTAAAGTTAATTTAGCTCTTTTTTCACTTTTAGCTCTAGATTTACTTCTAACATTACTAACAACTTTCTTTAAACTAGCCAAAAGGGCTTTTGGAATATTTGCATTTTGCTTTTTAATATCAATATCCCATTCCTCATCTAACGTATTAGGAATGTCAACTTTTATACGACCATATTTATACAATTCTGAATTTATATTTGCAGAAGCTAATCTAAACCATGTCCCATAAATAATAAGTCTATTATTTCTATAAATATAAAACCCTTGACCATTTCGTAGTAAATCATCACCGCCCATTTTATCAATATCTTCATTGGTTAAATCATTCATATGTGGCAAAATAAACGGTTGAATTTTGATATCAGATTCAAGGTAATTGATTATGCTAGGCTTTTGAGAGTCTGTTTTAGGATTATCTTCCAAAAAAGGATCACAACCTTTGACTTTGTCATCATTAATATATATTTTTAAGGGGTTAAATGAATTGTTAATGAATCTATGAAATACCAAAGATAAGTGCTTTTCTGCGTCTTCTACTTCCTCCGAAATAGCTTCAAATACTTTCCCATTTGACTTTCGATAAAGAATATCAAAATCTTCCCAAATCACCAATGTTCCTTGCTTGCTGTTTTTTATGATATTTACCTGCGGAAGATCATCAATCTCTGTTTTCTCTAATTCTAAACAATCCCATGTTTTATTTTTCAACACACAGTCTAAATCCCACGAAAAAGCTGATAAGCAATTATCTTTTTTGGAAACAACTGTTAACTTTCGACATTGTGATAATGAGGCTGATTTTAAGCCTAAACCAAATCTTCCTAAATCTAAAGTACCATACTCAATTCTATCTGAGCCATATTTCATAGCATTCAGCAATTCATCTCTACTCATACCTTCGCCATTATCAAAAAAGGTAATGAATAACTCTTCTGAATTGATAGGTGTATAAATACGAATCTCAGAAGCATTTGCCGAAATAGAATTATCAATAATATCAGCAAAAGCTGTTTTAAAGCTATAACCAATGGATCGCATTGAGTTCATCAGAACGTTAGGTGATGGATTATTCAATATGCGCTTAGCCATTATCTTCACCTCTTTTATTAATCATCTAATTTCATGCCTATCTCATCAAAGAGAGCGACAAGTTTCTTTTTGGTATCCATAGTTGGTTCAAACCTACCCGTTTCCCATCTACAAACGGAAACATAACTAACATTTAATATCTTAGCTAGTTCCTCTTGCGTTAAGCATTTTCTTTCGCGGCATTCTCTAATCTTTTTAGCATAATCAAACATATGGTCATCTCAAATGGTTATCAGTAGTTTAACATAAACAAGGTTTAATTTCGATATTTTCATAGAACTTTTACAGCATTTTTTCTCAAAAAGAATAAAAAGTTTTGTATTACAAAAAGTTTATTGTGGTATAAAAAGTTTTTATTGTAAAATCACGAGCTAAAACTTCATTGTTAGAGAATAGGATGGTAAGTCGCTTATGCTCAATTTATGTTAAATATATGCTAATTTTCGCTAATTTAGGCGCAAAAAAAGTTTGAATAGCCATTTCTAGCGTATCAAACCATTGCTTTCAATATGTGTGTGAATCACTTAATTGATACAAATAGGCTAAAAAGCCATAGGTGTAATCATTAAATTGATACACTTGGTGGAAGATAAATTGTTTTTATGATTATTTTCTGCCTAAAACTTCTTTTAACCATGGCAAAAACTTTTTTCTATTTTCTTCTCGCCATTCTTTACAAAGATAATAGTCACTACCATTAATAGTAATTTTTTCTGAGTAGTATCTATTTCTTCTATCTCCTAAATCGGATTCATCATAAACAAGAATAGGAAGCCAACAACCAAGTCTAGATGAAAATTTCTTGTCCCTTAAATTGAAAATATCATCATCAGTTAATAAGTTTTCGTTCACCAACTTTTTAATTGATTGAACAACCAATTTACCAATCTTAGTAACTCTTAAATACTTTTCATCCAACTCGTATTGTAGTTGATGTTCTTCAACTTCGTTAGTCTTTGTAGCATTAGTAGTTGTAAAGCCAAGAGCTGTTAAGAATTTTTCTTTAATAATCTCGTTTCTAGATTTAATAAATTCAAGGTAATATTCTTTTAAAGCATCAAAATCGCTATCAGTGTATGGTAAGTCCATAAATTCCAAATCTTCGGCTTTTGTAAAACTATATTTTGACTCTATCGTTTCAAGTGTATTACCACTCTTTTTTAGATACTCGTTATCTTGATAAAAATTCTTAGACCCTTTTGATCTATTTTCATACTCTGGCAAATAACATAAATTAGCTATATGAGATATAGGTAATCCTTCACCATTAGTAAGTCTATTTAATGACTTCATTTGGTCTTTAGTTGCAATATGTTCAACATCAAATTTGTCAATTGATAATTGATCCATAGCAGAGAATGAATTCACATAAATTGTATTGAGAATAACATAATCAGTATCAGATGGATTTGTAACTTGTCTATTTTCTCTTCTTCCAATAAGAGACTCAGAATATGAATCATAAGCAGTACTAAATTGTCCTAAAGAAACAGGAGTAAAGTATCTATTTTCGGCATTAGCCGTATGAATTTTGCCTGTTCCACCTTCGCCCCAATATTTAGTTAAAATATCGTACACATAATATTTCCAAATATTGTCTTTCAATTTATTCTTAAATTCTTTCCAAGTGTCTAGAACTTTCAAATTATCATCATTTATGTCATATTTCTTTCTAAAAGTAAAAGCAATATAAGACATAATTTGGTATTGAGAGTGGAATATTTTTCCATCTTTTCTATTATTACCTTTAAATTTTAAAATAGGATCAATACATTTATTTACAAATTCAATTGAATCAAATAATGCTTTTTCTAATGTGTCAATCTTATCAATAAATCTTGTTATAATTTTATGAACATCTTTTATTTGACCATGAGCAGTATTAAAACATGCATTTAATAATTGGAAAGCAATTGGATTTGTTTCATCATCTTTTAAATTCTTATAAAAAGAAAGAGAAGTATATTTATTTTGAATGCATTTTGATAATCCAAAGACATATTCAAAAGCATTTAAATTTTTGTTGATTCTCTTTGCATCTCTGTCATAATCTTTAATAGCATATTCACTATCATTTAAAGTATCATACTTTTTAAGAACATATTCGACAATATTTTCATTGCTAATTGTAAATTCTCTTCGAGGCCAAGATGCTGCATAAATTTCATATTCTGTAAGAGCAACACCTTTTGAATTGATTCTCTCAAAAATTTCAGGTAGTGTGTTTTCATCTCCAGTATAAACAATAGCTGGGATGGTCATAGAACTTAATGATGTGTAGTTCTCCTTTAAAGCTTTAAAATCATTCTTTAAAATCTTACCAAACTCTGATGACTTGCTCGCTAAAATAGGGAATTTAGAAACTAAAGCATCATATAACTCAAAAATTTCTAAATCATCAAACGTTTTAAGGCTATGAACATAATCTAGAATTGTCTCGTTAATAATAGCTATTTGTGCATTTTTATCTCCGCTTGAAACAATGAGATTATATATACTTTGAAGTGTTTCATCAGATAAATCACATAATTTAAAAAACTTCGAAGGACTTGATAAATATTCTTTTATGCAAGAACCTCTTTGAAGACCATCAATTAATGTGTATATTTCTTGAGTACCTTCTACAGTTTTATAAAACAATAGTGTACCGATAGGATATCTTTTTCTTAGTGAATCAATAAAAGTTTCTTTTTTATCTTTATTCCATCTTTTTCCTCTTTGGAACATAGGAATAACAATTTTCTTTTTGCCATTCCACTCTTTTTCAAGAGAATCTTTAATATCCTTAAGAGTCCAAAATTCAGGTGTACAATCTGCCATAATATCACCTCTCACATAATATTTTCGCTTGGCAAATAACTTCTTCTAATTATTTTTATTATATTAAAATGAGACTTATAGGTCTAGACCACCTTTCGTTCTTTCGACAAAAACACCTAGCAGAATTTTAATCCACTAGGTGCTATTTTACTTTATACTAGCTTCAATTGTTCTTTCAATACCAACATTGAATTTAAAGGTTAATTTGGTACGTTCATTAACTACTATTTCCTCAACTAACCTTCTAAAGATTTCTTCATTAAATTCCTCGGTTGGATTTGTTAATCACGGATATAAAATGTACATAAGGGGTTGCGGACAAAAACTTGGACTAAAATAGAAAGGACAAGTATGCACAAAATAGAAGAAATTGAAAAAGCATTAAATTTATTAGATACCTATGATGGACAATTATCTAAGACTGCAAGAGCATTAGGGATTAATCGCTATACATTAAGATCTAGGAGAGATAAAAGAAAAAAAGGTGAACCTTTAATTTCAAGAACGAGGAACAATATCCATGAATCAAATTTAAATGCCAAAATGGCTAATTTAATGTATTTTATCTCTAAAAAATAAAAAAAGTATCAATACAAGCGTATCAATACTCTAATTCTCACATGGTGCCCCCTGCCAGAATCGAACTAGCAATTGATCCTTACCATGGACCTGTTATGCCATTTAACTAAGGGGGCAATAAATCATCGTTATTATCGATGACTTTTAAAAGTATAAAGGATTAAAAGGTCACTATCAACTATTTTTATTCTATAAGTTCCGCAAGAAGGTCATAAGATTTATGACCAATGATTTTAATTTTATGGATCGAGCCTAATTTTAAATCGACATTTGTCTTCAAAATAATTTGTCCGTCCACATCATCCGGTGCGTTAAATTCATTCCTACAAAGATATACACCTTTCTTCACTTTCTTAGTAATTAAAGCATCGCCTTCTACACCTTTAAAAGATGCATTTATTTCTTCCACTATTTCTTTTTGAGTTTTAAGTAATAGATTTAATCTTCTTTTCGCTACTTTTTGGCTAATTCTAGGCTTTAAATCGTATGCCTTAGTGTCTTCTTCACATGAATACGTAAACGCGCCTAGATGCGTGAATTTATAAGTTTTAATAAAGTCTAATAATTCATCGAATTCTTCTTCGCTTTCGCTAGGGAAACCAACGATGAAAGTCGTGCGAATTATTGGATTATTAATCTTACTTCTAATTTTATTTAATAAAGAAATGATAGATTCTTTATCATCCCTTCTATTCATCAACGTTAATAATCTAGAATTCACATGTTGGAAAGGTAAATCAAAATAAGGAACGAGCCTATCTTCACTGGCAATTAAGTCGATCAATTCATCGCTAACGTCTTTTGGGTATAAATATAAAGTACGGATGAATTTAAATTCACCGATAGTTAAGGTCTTCTTAAGTAAATCCACTAAAGTTAGCCCTAAGCCATCTTTTCCATAATCGGTCGTGTTTTGGGCCACTAAGACGAGCTCTTTAACGCCACTTTCGGCTAATTTTTTCGCTTCTAAATAAATATCTTCGATGCTTCTAGATTTCAATTTTCCTCTAATAAGAGGAATCGCACAATATGCACAATGATTATTACATCCTTCCGCGATCTTTAAATACGCACTTCCACTTTCGCTTGCAAGGGCTCGGTCTAACATCGATAGCTTACCCTTTAATACTTCGATTCCTAAAGTTTCATTAATTAAGGAAGAAAAATGTTCATAATCTCTAATTGGAATAAATCTTGCTACTTCTGGAATTTCTTCTTCTAAGTTTTTTAAGTAACGTTCAGCAAGACAGCCTACGACAAAAACTGGTTTATCGTAACTTAAAAGTTTAAAGATGGTATCTAAAGATTCTTGCTTCGCACTTTTGATGAAACCACAAGTATTAAGAATGAAGATATCCGATTCTTCTAGCGCATTAGTGAAACTATGACCGTTTTTAATAAATAGGCCATACATCATCTCGCTATCGCAAAGGTTTTTCGCGCAGCCTAAAGAGACGAGAGCAATTTTCATCTTCTAGCGACTTCTTCCGTATCGGACGATCAAAGGATTATATACTTTTAAAGCTTTTCTTACATCTTTCATCGTCTTAATTCTAAAAGCCCAGTTAATATTATTTAAAGTGCTCGGTTCGTTCGTGCGGTAATAATCGTCTAGCCCTAACAAATCTTGGATAGGAATGATGACGATTCTTGCCTTTCTGGCTAAAGTAAAATGAAGCATTGCTTCATAGATCGGTAAGGAGGCTACTTCTTCACCAAATTTATTTCTTAATGTTTCCTTAACTTCATTTCTATGTTTTTCATCAATTCTTAAAAACCATGAAACGATCGTTTGATTATCGTGCGTACCAGTGTAAGCGACCATGTTTTCTTTATCTACATAATTTTTATCATCGATCGTGAATTGCGTCACGTCCATCCCTGGTAAATTATAATGGTCACGAAGCACTAAGACGGAAGGTCTTAAATCACCTAAGTCTTCAGCGATAATCTTACTTAAATCGACTTCTTTTTTAAGATATTCAAAGAAATCGTAAGCGGGACCATCCCACCATTCCCCGATGACGGCGTCAGGTCTACCGAAAGGAATGACGTAATAAGAATCAAACGCTCTAAAGTGATCGATTCTTAAGACATCGCACATCTTAAACGCCGCTTTCATTCTTTCAATGTAGAAAGAATAGCCAGTTTCTCTCATCTTCATGAAATTGTAGATGGGGTTACCCCAAAGTTGACCAGTTTTAGAAAAATAATCAGGCGGTACACCGGCGACGAGCTTAGGATTATTTTTATCATCTAATAAGAATTGTTCGCGGTTATAGTAGACATCATCGCTATCGAAACCGACGTAGAAAGGAATGTCACCGATGACTTTAATGCCCCTTCTTCTTACGCGATTTAAAACACGTTTCCATTGTTTGAAAGCGACGTATTGTAAAAATAATTCATACTGAATGGCGTCTTTAATTTCTTCATCTTGATAAAACTTGGTCCACTCCTGCCACGGTCTTAAATCGTTTAGTTTCTTATGAGCGATAAATCTTGCGTAAGGATAGGCAAATGGTTCATCTTTTTGAAATTTGCTAAGTCTTTTTATCAAACCTTTTTTGACGAAAGCGTGGTAGGCCTTAATGCAATAAATTTCTTTATATTTCCTCACTTGATCATAATCGACACGGTCGCTTAAAGTTTTATAAGGCTTAGGCGATTTAATTAAACCTTCTTTCGCTAGTAGGTCTAACGAAATATAAATTTCGTCGATAGCGTGAGACGATAAGGGTTGATATGGCGAATTACCGTAACTTAACCTATTAAGTGGTAAAATTTGCCAATAAGTGAGAGGTGATTTCGCTAATTCGTCAATAAATTTGTAAGTTTCTGGACCAAAATCACCAATACCATATTTATTTGGCAAACTTGCGATAGGCATCAAGATGCCAGCTTCTTTTTTCATAGACTTTTTTCTCCTTCTTCTAGTTCTATTGCATTCATTTTCTTATTACGACGTAATATATTAGCCATCTTTATTTTAAATGCAAGACTTCTCATATCTTGTCTTACATGATGATGTTCGAAAGGTAAACTTAGTAAGAAACATAATGGAATGCCAGCGATATAAATTGGTATGACCGCCCAAAGAACAGGTAAATAAAAGATACGATTAGGATCATATGGATGCATTCTTAAAAACGGGAACACTAAGGCATCGATCATACCTCTAAGACCGGCATAAGCTTGAGGCACTCCAAAGACGAAGGAAGCATTCCTAAAATCAGGCGATAAGAATTCATCTAATGTTTGAGGCACTAGGCCGGAGATAGCTAAAAATATTTCGTTGATAAAAACGCAAGTCATAACGCCTAAAAACGCTAAAGGCATCGCGATGATACGATGATAGTTTAATCGATGCTGATTTAGCATGACCATGAGGACACCGACGATGACTAAGATGTAATGACAAACGTAATATCGAATATTTTCTAAAACTTCATCGAAAGTCGAAAATTGGCCACCTAATGTTACCGTTGGAACGATCAAAGCAAAAGTTCCGCAGACGATACAAATGTAATAGACGAAATCTTTTAAATATTTTCCACCAAATAAATAGAAGAACGGTAAGACGATCGTGCAGACCGCACATAAATTTTCAAAAGTAGACGTTCTTAATGAATAGGGCCAATCGGCGATGTAGGCTGGGAAAAATTGTTTTAAAAAATGTAAAGCGAAGCCTGTCACACAAATAGCGAAGATAAAATAAAATTGAAATTTCGCTGACCTTCTTTTCAAGAAGAAATATAAAAAGATGACTAAAAAAACAGGAACCGCTAAGAGAAAGAAATATCTAAAATTTAATTCGATTGCTAAGACCATTTTTTATATTCCACTAGGCGTATTCTTTGAAGTAGCCTTTCTCTTTCTTCGCTTTCGCTTTCTTTTCGACAGTCTTTTCTTCTTCGATAGGCTTAATTTCTTCTACCTTCACATCTTTTCTATCATCTTTCTTAGTAGGATTCATCACTTCGATAATTCCGGTATTATTGATGACGAGTTCAAGATGATTATTAGCTAGATAATAATTGACGTAATCCACTACTTCTTTATCTTTTTCTTTTAAAGCCATGAGGATGATGTAGCCATTTTGTTCATCGCCAATTAAAGCCGCACCAGCGTTTTCAAAAGAATTAAGATTATTTAAAGTTTGTAAAACGTAAGTATCAGGATGGATGACGTTAAGATAAGAAAAAGAAGTCATCGCACTATGCCTTAAAGAAGATAAGAATGGCGAGACATTATTTTTCGCTAATTCTTTTAAAATATCTTCGATACTTCTTTGTTCATCATAATAATGCTGAGCGTTTAAAATCAATCTAGAATCTAATTTTAAAAATGTTGGGGCGTTGACAAAATCCGTGTAATTTAATTCTCTTAAATTATTCTTTCCATAAGCTTTCGCTACTTCGAGCATCTTTTGATGTGGTTCCAATTTCGAATCTAAATAATGATGATTGATATTGATCATGTAAGTATCGAAACGTTCCAAATTATCGCTTATTGGACATAAAGAATCTTTTCTTTCTAAATTGTAGTCAAGTAACACTAAAGACTTAGAATGGATGACATTTAACAAATAATCATCGCAGCCGACGTAAGCATAATGTGAGCACGCATAATTTACGATAGAGAGTAATTCATCTTCTTTTAAATTATTTTTTAAGAAGAGACGATTTAACGTATCCACTAACATGTAAGCTAATAAATCGTCCACTAAACCATCGGCTTTTCTTACGTAAATATTAAATTTTGGTAAAGTGATATCTTTATCGATGTAAAGCTTAGCTAAAATGCCACGAAGTAAACCATGGATAGAAAATATTTCTTCTTTTCTACCATTTAAATCCGAAGCATCGAAATGCATCTTATGACCATTGTAAATAATGAAAGATTCATCATCTTCACATAAAGAAGCAATCGTAATATTACCTAACGAAAAAGGTGCAGCGATCACTTTCCCTTTATTGACGCTACAATAAGTGCCAAATAAGACACGTGGAGAAGGATAAACCACTACTTCTAAATCTTCTTTGTTCGCCTTAACGAGATTTAAATATTCGTCCATCGCATTTTCAAGCATTACTATAATATCAGCCATATGAAAAACCTCATTAACATTATATCGTTTAAAAGTGCATTTTTAAAAGAAAAATAATTAATAATTATTCTAGATGACGATTTTATAAAATTTAAGTTTATTATTGCATCCATAAATTGATAGTGATATCTTGCAGGCAAATTAGGTAAAAGGAGGATAAAAATTATGCAAAAGAAAATATTAAACCTAATTAGTCTAGGTGCCATAGTTTTGTCTTTAGCTAGTTGTGGTACCCCACCCGATACGACCGCTCCCGTCTTCACTAGTGTGACAGCGGATAGCGATACGTATTACACCAATGAGCCTTTTAGGCTAAATGTCGAGGTGGAAGATGACGTCAGCGAAACCCTTAGCTTAAGCGTCATGATCACCGCTCCTAGCAGAGCTAAATCTTCTTCGACGATCGATGCAGTCACATTGAAAGAAGATGGTGAGAATAAAATCGTCGTAACCGCCACGGATGAAGCAGGAAATATTGCTACGAGTGAAACACTTACTATCAATGCTTTCGATCCTTACGCCCATTGGACTAGCGAAGAAATGGCGCTCATGGAAACTAGTCCTGGTTTCATCGTTCCTAAATCGCGCTTCTTCGCTGACACTACTACAGTTAGCCAATCGCAAAATATGGGTGGAACGATTCTTGGTGTCATCATCGATAACACAGGATTAAATGAAGAACAAATTGCGGACTATGAAGCGTTGCTCATAAGAGAAGGCTTCATCTCTAACGATTATGAATTAGCCTATTATGGCTCCACTATTTTAAATTCCACCCACATAAATGTGTTTGATAAGCATGTCGAAAACACGAGCTATCATCGTTTACAAAATTATTATTACAATGGTGATTATAAGATTGAGGCTAGATTTGTAGATTACGTCATCTCTCACGATTGGGATGAAGCTTACGTAACAAGTGTCATCACAGAAGCTTACGCACCTCTTGTTCCCGCTTTCACTTTCGAAGCCGCTAACGAAGAAGGCATCTTATATTTATCAAACTATAATGACATCATGGCTAGCATGGGCACAATTGGGGCAATCCAAGGCAAAATTTATCACGTCACCGTCGAAGAAATTTCTGCCTATCTTGACACTCTTGCCGCACTTGGTTACACCGATGGATCAATCGATGATTTAATCGCTAATGAAACGACGGTGCCGATGTATATGGATCCTACAACTTATGCGATGGTGATGATTCAAATTTCTTCTTATCTTGATGCTTCATTACCATTTTATACGATCGATATCATGTGTATGTAATGTTTAATTAAACATTATTCGCTTAATTTATCCTAGTTTTTATTCAATTAACATATATAAAAAATTTTTACTAACGCCAAGTTTATTGTAAAATATCGAAAGACAGGATTTAAAAACCAATGAAAAATTTAGAGAAAAAAATCTTAGCGCGCAAAATTGTCGCTGTCGCCGCTGCTCTAGCTTTCATCGTCATCGGTATCTTACTTTGTATCCCTGGCGTCACTGGTATGGCGTTTGAAGCAGTATGTGCTATGTTACTTATCATCATGGGTTTTGGCTCAATTTACGCTATCGCCAAGTACATCACAAGTAAAGACAAAAATGGATGGCTCCTCGCTGAAGGTATCATGTTCGGCATCTTATTCGTCTTAGTTATCATCGCCATTTCCGTCAACGGACAAGCAGCGTTTGAAAACTACACATTTACAATGTTTACCATCATCACCACTTTCTTAGGCTTCATCGCCATCATGAGTGGTATCATGCGTATTTCCACCGCGAGCCAAAGCAATCATCCAACTTACTTTGTCCTTTACGGTATCATCCAACTCATCGTCGGAAGCGTCCTTGCTTTCGGTGTGTGGTTTTGCTTCAACCTAGAAGATTTATTCATCTTAGCCTGTTTCTTAGGCGCTTACGCTATCGTTTCAGGTTTGAACTTATTACTTCTCACGCTCGCAAATGGTGACCGCACAAAAGATGAAAACGTCATCGATATCGATGTCGATAAAAAAGATTAATTAAGTTAAAAAATTAACAAAAAAATAAGAGAGCATTTGCTCTCTTTTTTTAATTCCTTTTAAAACTTCGCTTTCCCGTGCGTTAAGATGTAAGCTTCTTCTACACTTTCTTTCGCTACTTGTTTTCTTTCTTTGATGAGGAAGAAAGATGATAAAGAAAAGAAGAAAGTCATGAAGGCAATAATGCCAAAAATAATAAGAAAAATAACACCCCAAAGTTCTAAACGATAAAAAATTCCCACAATAAATAACGCTAGTGAGACAAAAAATAAGAAATAAGAAACGATAGAAAAAGTCGATATAGGTCTTTTGTTAGATTTATAACGACGATAAAGTCGATCGACATCTTTATTTTTTAAATATTTTTCTTCGATGACGCAAGTAAGTTTAAGATGTCTTGCCCCTTCTTTAACTTCTTTTACTTTCCAACCGAAAGCCTCGATCGCGGCAATATTCGCTTTCGTCTTCTCTTTTTCTTCTTTTTTTACGGTGAATTGTTTTTGTAATCGCATATATTTATTTTAAATTATCTAACGCTTTTAAAATAGATTCTTTCTTCATTTGGCTCTCTTTTTCGATATTTTTTGCATTGTAAGCAAAATAAATTCCATAACCTAGACTAATAAGTAAGATGATTAAAGCTGGTAATCCAGCGCTCAATAATAAAATATCAAGGCTATAAACATCTTTTAAGATAAAAGATACGATGATAAAAACCGTAAGCGCAATGAACGTCAAGATAGTAAAAACGATGAGAGTAATAAGTTTATTTTTTAATGGATTAAAGTAGTCTCTTTCAAGTTTTTTAATTTGTTTATAATGGGGTATATCTTTAGATTTTTTTAGATGTAAGATAACGAAGTTATCTTTTTCTTCGATGAAATCTAACGAATAAGAAAATTTTTCATAAAGGGACACTAAGCTAGATACATTACTTGAAAACGTCTTAATTGTTAAAGTATCCATGACCTATTCGCCTCGCATCGCATCAGTGTAAATCCAACGCACTTCTTCGATTAGTAAAGTCTTTTCGACATTTAATTCAAAACTGACGTAACTAGTGAAACGAGGAACGACCGAATAGACGTAAAATCCATCTTTACTATAAGTCACTTGATAGATATTACATTGCAAAGAATTATCGACGCTATAACCTTTGATG
The DNA here is from genome assembly GCA_949297055.1 of uncultured bacterium. Classification (GTDB taxonomy): domain Bacteria; phylum Bacillota_I; class Bacilli_A; order RFN20; family CAG-826; genus CALVUG01. Next base: position 46,570 of record CASFRI010000039.1, read on the forward strand.
AGTAAGACATCTTGCATCTCTTCTAAACTTACATCTTTCACTTTAATTAAAAGTTTCGTCGAAGAAGATTCCGGTTCACTTTCGATTGGTGACCTTAAGCCTTCCCCCACATTAGTGAGTTTTAAATAATTGCCTTCAAAATTTAAAGGTGCACCATCGATAGAAGTCCAATTAGTGTCACTTAATTGCCCATTAACAAATGTTAGAGGAGAATAATTTCCCACCAGTTTTGGTTCTTCGACTGGCCAGCCACCCGCATCGAAATAACCACCAGCATTTGGTAAACTATCAGCGTAAGGCATAATGATTAACGCTCCAATAGCGATAAGTAAACTAAAACCACCGAGCGAAAACGCTAATTTGGTCTTATGATGCACGTCTTTAAATTTCGATTTATATTCCATAGCTTAACTTTCTTCACCTTTCGAGGCAAATTGTGAATTGTATAGATCAGCGTAGAAGCCTTTCTTCTTCATAAGTTCATCGTGATTTCCAGTTTCGATGACATCGCCATCTTTCATCACGATAATTAAATCGCTATTTTTGATCGTCGATAATCTATGAGCGATGACAAAGGAAGTATGACCATGGGTCAAATTATCCATCGCTTCTTGAATTAATAATTCAGTTCTTGTATCGACACTAGAAGTAGCTTCATCAAGAATTAACATCGGAGCGGCTTGAATCATTGCTCTAGCGATAGTGAGAAGTTGTTTTTGACCAGCGGAAAGCGCACTATCTTCGCTTAGATGGAAATTGTATTGATTGGGAAGTTGTTCGATAAACGTATCGCAGTGCGTAAGTTTACACGCTTCTTTAATTTCATCTAAAGTTGCATCTTGTCGACCAAATTTGAGATTTTCTAAAATTGTTCCTTCAAATAGCCACGTATCTTGTAAGACCATCGCAAAGTTCTTTCTTACGTTTGCGCGTTTGACTTCTTTCGTCTTCTTACCTTCGATTGCAATGTAGCCATCATTAGTGTCGTAGAAACGCATGAGTAAGTTGACCATCGTCGTCTTTCCCGCCCCAGTTGGTCCAACGATAGCGACTTTTTGGCCAACTTTCGTCTCCAAGTTAAAATCGTGGATGATAATCTTATCTTGGTTATAACCAAACTTGACATGGGAGAAAGAGACATTACCGTCCACATCTTTAATTTCTTCAGTTAAATGCGATTCATCGCTTTGTTCTTGTTCACTTAAGAAAGTAAAAACACGAGATGAAGCCGCGCTCGCGGTTTGTAAGTTCGTCGAAATCGTCGCAATTTGTGAAAGCGGCATGGTAAATTGTTTAGAATAGGTGACGCAAGCGACGATAGTTCCAATCATCGACACATCTTTCACCGCTAAAATGCCACCGACGATGCAGATGATAGCAAAGCTTAGGTTACCCATCATAGTCGTAATAGGAAAAGATAAGCCTGAATAGAATAAGGATTTATAACCATCGTTTTTCAAGTTGTTGTTAATACTATCAAATTTAGCTTTCGCATGGATATCACCTTTGTAGACGCGGATGACGTTAACGGCGCTATAAACTTCTTCAGCATGACCGTTCATGTCACCTAGATCAAGTTGTTGCTTGACGAAATGAGTTTGTGATTTTTTAACAATTCTTAAAAGTATAAATAAAGAGATGGGGACAAAAACGATCGCAATTAATGCCAAGCGCCAATCTAAGATGAGCATCATGATAGCCACACCAAGCAATGTTAAGATGGATGACATCAAAGTCGTAAGCGATTGATTGAGCGTTTGACCGATAGTGTCAACATCGTTCGTGATAATAGATAATACATCTCCAATTTGACGTGCATCAAAATAAGATAAAGGAAGGCGATTCATCTTTTTCGACATATCACTTCTTAAAGATTTAGAAGCATCTGCAGTTACTCCAGACATGATGAAAGCACAGCCATAATTGCCAAGGAATGCTAATAAGTAAGTGATAACACCGACGATGCCTAAATAAGTCACGCGTCCAAAATCGATAGCGACTGGTAAACTAGAAACTTCTGCCTCTTCCACAGCGATAGTGATCGCTTCGATGAGCATCTTGACGATATAAGGACCAAAAATAGTGAATAATACACCAAATAATGCCAGCAAAACGCCGATAATTAAGCGAATGCGATATTTTTTTAAGTAAGCGAGCAACGTAAAGAGAGCATTCGCATTTTTCTTCATCTTAGGCATTAGCGAGTTCCTCCTTACTAAGTTGCGAATAAGCAATATCTTGATAGACTGGGCAATTTTTCATCAGTTCTTTATGCGTACCATGACCCACGACTTTGCCTTCGTCTAAAACGATAATTTGATCAGCGTCTAAAATCGTTCCAATTCTTTGTGCGACTAAGATGGAAGTCGCTCCTTTAATTTTATTTTTTAGTTCCGCTCGTAAGACTTTATCGGTCTTATAATCAAGAGCGCTGAAGGAATCATCAAATATGTAAATCTCTGGTTTTTTAACAATTGCCCTAGCAATCTGTAGACGTTGTCTTTGTCCACCTGAAACGTTTTTCCCACCTTGTGAAATTTGATAATTTTCCTGGTTAGGTAACTTAGCGACAAATTCGCTTGCTTGAGCAATATCTAAGGCTTCCTTAAATTCTTCATCGCTCGCATCAGGCTTACCATAGCACACATTAAACCTAAGCGAACCAGAGAATAAAACACCTTTTTGTGGGACGTAACCTAATCTATCAAATAAATCGTAGAATTTATAATCTTTGACGTTTCTTCCATCCACTAAAACTTCGCCACTTGTGGCATCATAGAACCTTGGAATTAAATTGATCAAAGTCGTCTTACCTGAACCTGTCGCCCCGATGAAAGCGACCGTTTCACCTTTCTTAGCCTTAAAGCTAACGTGATCTAAGACTGGTTTTTCTGCACCAGGATAAGTAAAACTTACATCTTTAAATTCGACCGTTCCCACTTCTAAACCATCTAATTTATCGTTCTTACCTTCGATGATGGAGTTGTTCGTCTTTAAAATTTCATTGATACGTTTCGCACAGACGATGGCTCTTGGCATGATGACAAGTAAGATGGCTACGACTAAGAAGCCCACTAATACTTGTGTAGCATATTGCGTAAAGGCGGTCATCTCAGGAAGTTCTAACGTATCACCTTGGATGAGATAAGAACCGACCCATACGATAGCGACGCTTAAAAAACCCATGATTAGATTCATAA
>CASFRI010000040.1 GCA_949297055.1 uncultured bacterium
CCTTATTTCGGTGTCTATGATTTTATCTATTATTGGCCAAAATTATATGTGTTGATGTCTTTTTCTTTCATCTTTTATCTTTGTTTAATTTCTATTTTAAAAGATAGTAAAATTTATAATCTTTTTGCAAAACAAGGAAAAATAAGTCTTGAAATTTATTTTGTTCATTTAGTCTTTTTAGGATTTTTCTCGTTCATTGAATTTTCCAATGTGTATTTGACAATCCTTTCTGCAATTGGCCTATATTTAGCATGTTTTGCTTTAAGCTTTGTTATCGTTTTCATTTCTTATTACATACCATTTTTACATTTTTTAATGTTCGGTCGTAGTTACTCGTTCTACAAATTTGAAACTAAGTTTTTCATTCGTTTAAAAGCAATTTTAACTTTTAGAAAATAAAAAATGCCGTCATTTTCGGCATTTTTCTTATTAAATTTGATATTTTAACTAAGACGCAAGTGTTAAAGAAAGCACTTCTTTTATTTGGTTGAAGACAAGCGTGTCAGTCACACTCATCTTTTTAGTAGTAGTTAAAAAGCCGATTGAGCCCACTAGTGAGAAAGCATCGTGAAGGGGAAAATACATCGCTTTTGCATCGCTTATCGAATGCGTTTCACTTCCCGCTACTTTATCGTTAGCTTGGCACCATTTGCGAGCTTCAACATCTCTTCTTGTATCAAAAATTAATGTATCTTCATCTCCAAACTTAGCGATATATTTAAGCCCACCTTCATAAACAATTTGAATGCTTCTTTCAAAAGCTTGGGATAAGATTTCTGCAACTTCTTTTACGATTACTTCCTTATAGCCATGATGTTCTAAACCAACTTTAGCTAAAAGATTAGTGATATCTAATACTTTATTCGTGGCTTGATAAACTTCTTTGCTCTTACGTTTAAATTTAGTTTTGACTCGGTCTTTAAGACTTCCTTTTTCGTTCGTGAAGCGTTCCGAATCAGGAACGATCATAATTTCGATGTTTGGAAGCCTTGAAATAAATTTTTCTTCTAAGCCAATTTTTAAACCAATCGTTTGCCACGTCTTACCTAAAATTAGATTGGTGACTCCCGCGACTTTGACGTAACTTACGACAGTTTCGACGACATCATCGCTATATTTGACGATCATATCTCCACCCATATCTTTGACAAGATCCATATGTTTTTTAATGTTTCTTGCACTTTCTTCGGAAAGTTCACCTTGTGTTTCGACATACATCCCTGAAAAAGCACAATGATAAGCTTCCGCCATTCTAGCAGCGACGCGAATCGTCTTTTGAGCAGAAGGGGAAGGAGAGACTAGAACAAGAATTTTCGTTTTTAATTCACCATCGTGATTTTTCTTTTCGATGCGGTCTGCACCGCGTCTTAAAGCAAGTTCACGTAAGGCGGAAAGATTATCGTCTTTAAAAAAATGTTCCAACGCTAAAGTAGCTTTGTTTTTAGAAAAGATTAAACCTTTCTTCATTCTTTCAATTAAATTTTTTGGTTCGATGTCGATGAGTAAAACTTCATCCGCATAATCGAATATTTCATCTGGTATCGTCTCTGAGACGTCAACTGTCGTCATCTCATCGATCATATCTTGTAGGCCTTCGATGTTTTGAACGTTTGCAGTTGTATAGACGTCGATACCTGCATTTAATAATTCGATGACATCCAAATATCTCTTCTTATTTTTTGAGCCTTTGACGTTCGTATGTGCTAATTCGTCAACGACAATTATTTGTGGTTTTCTTTCTATAGCCTTATCGACATCAAATTCTTTAAATAAGCGGTCTTTGTAGATAACTTCTTTTAAAGGTAGTTCTTCTAAACCTTCTTTAAGTTTCATCGTCTCGGGTCTATCGTGAGGTTCGACGTAACCGATGACGACATCTAAGCCTTGAGATTTCATCTCTTGGGCTTTTTTTAGCATTGAGTAGGTCTTTCCTACTCCGACGGCATAACCAAAAAATATTGTTAGTCGTCCTTTGTTATAATTACTTCGTTCACTATCCATATCGTCTTTATTTTAAAGTAAAATAATAAAATTTGGTATAGGTGAATATTAATTAATCGAAATATTTGATACTTATGTTAACTGACAAACTCATTGCAACGAAACTGTTTTTAAGTTTGTTATCTTTCTTTGTTTTATAATCTAATCGTCTTCTTTGCCTGTTCGAAAGGAGGCTTAAATTATGAAACATAAGCAAAGAAAACGGTTGACGATTGA
>CASFRI010000041.1 GCA_949297055.1 uncultured bacterium
TAAAATATGTTTTAAGGCGTGGCCTTTAGAAAATCTAATATAAAAAACTTCATCGACTGGTAAAAAAGACCAGAAACGACAATCTAAATATTTTTCTTGTCTTATACGTTTATAAATGGCTTCGTTATAAGAAGAAACATAGGGCTTAATTATAAAAGTTAAAGGGTCTTTATCTAATATTTCTTTTAGACTTCCAAAATGAGTTTTAACACCTTGATGAAAGAAAGTTTTTAAAATATTTTTATCTTCATTTAACATCCAAATTTCATCGTGCGTTTCAAGTAAAACATTTTCGATATGTTCTTTTAAAGCTTCGACGATATCGATACATTTTTTTCTATCAAAATGATAAGTAAATTTATCAAAATAATGGTCTTTTGCCACGATTGCTGCACCATTATAAGCGATGATTGGCGTATCTAAGCCTAATAAAAGATGATATCTTATAATCGCACTTAATGGGCGACCTGAGGCTAAAACTATATAATGACCTTTTTCTTTTAAAGATTTTAAATAATTTAAAGTTGTTAAAGGAATTTCGTGTTTTTCATTTAATAAAGTACCATCTAAATCGATAGCGATAAGATATTTATTTTGTTTCATTTGTTAACGATTAAGCCGACGGCTTCTTTTACTTTATTTAAGATTGGTCTAGCGCGTTTTGAAGCTTTTTTTGCACCTAATTCTAATATAGAAGTAAGTTCATTACTATTTCTAATTTGAGCGTATTTTTCTTTGAGTGGATTAAGTTCATCGTTGATTGCTTTTGCAACCTCTTTTTTAAATGTACCATAATTTGCGTCTTCAAACATTTTTTCTACTTCTTCGACGGATTGAGATTTTATAGAAGCGTAAATATTAATTAAGTTAGAGATACCTGGTTGATTAATTGGATCATATTTTACCTTTCCAACCATATCGGTGACAGCGGACATGACTTTCTTCGTAATCGTCTTTTCATCATCGAGTAAGAAAATGTCACCCTTAGGATCAGATTTAGACATCTTCTTCGTCGGATCAGATAAAGACATGATACGCTTAGAAGAAGTGTTCACTAAGGTGCGGGGTAAAGTTAAAATCTCACCATATTTTTTATTGAAGCGGTGCACTAAGTCTCTAGCAAGTTCGACGTGTTGAGTTTGATCTTCTCCGACGGGAACAAAACTTGCGTTATATAAGACGATGTCCGCACTCATGAGAACAGGATAAGTAAAAATACCTAAACCAATCGCTTCATTTTTCATCTTTTCTGTAATAGATTTAAATTGTGTCATTCGTGAGAGTTCACCCATGTAAAGATAATTCATCAAAATCGTGTTAAGTTCTGCATGTTCAGAAACTTGAGATTGTAAAAATAAAGTCGATTTTTTAGGGTCGATACCGGAAGCGATGAATAAGGATAGAACATCTAAAGTATTATTTTTTAAAACGTCCGGCTCAATAGGAAGAGTTAAAGCGTGTAAATCAGCGATAAAGAAATAACAATCATATTGATCTTGATAAGCTTTTAAGCGTTTCATCACACCTAGATAATTTCCGAGTGTCAATTGTCCTGTCGGTTTGATGCCAGTGAGTAAGATATCCATAAATTCAATCCTTCTTTCCTAGATATTTTAATGAATGTAGGAACATTTTTCAAATAACCTATGGATTATTAGAAAAAATATTAACTTAATTTGACTTAACTGAGGAAGTTGCATATCATTTAATGAGGTAAAAATTATGATTAAGATATATGTTTCTCCAAGTTGCAGTTCATGTAGAAAAGTGAAGAAGTGGTTTCAAGAACAAAACATTCCTTTCGTCGAAAAAAATATTTTTCATTCTTTAAATGAAGATGAATTACGCGAAATGCTCAATAAATCGCTTAATGGGACGGATGATATTATTTCCACTCGTTCCAAAATTATTAAAGAAAATAATATTGATATCGATAGCATGTCGCTTTCAGAATTTGTTAAATTTGTCAAAGAAAACCCTTCCGTTTTAAAAAGACCTATCATGGTTGATGATCATCGTTTACAAACAGGATACAATGAAGAAGAAATTCGCACCTTTATTCCTAGAGCAAGAAGAATCGCTGAAATGGCGTGCAATCGTAAAGATTGTTCTAAATATGATTCTTGTTTAGCAAAAATAGGTGATGAGGAAAAATAATGTTAGTGCTTGCAAACGAAGAAATTAATTTATTTTTCGCAAATTATTCTTACATTATCGCTATCGTCGTGTTTTTAATAATTTTAGTTTTCACTATCTTTCTTTTTCTTAATAAGAAAAAAGATAAAAAAATCACCTACGATAAATTTATGAAATTGTTCGTCGTTTCTAATGTCACTAGTGTTTTATTAGATAAAGATTGTTTGACTATAGAAGTGGAAAATAAAGATATCGTTAAGACGCACAAATTGTACGATTATGATTTTCATTACGAAAATGTCGATAATAAATTTATCTTTAAATTTAGCGATAATGAAAAAAGATGTGATGTTTTAAAAATTCAAAAGTCTTAAAGAACGTTTGATATCTTCAATTGGAAGACCCATAACATTATAATAACTTCCTTCAATATGTGAAATTAAAGGAAAATCATCTTGAATACCATAAGCACCAGCTTTATCTAAAGGTTGGTGTTTTTTAATGTATTCTTCAATTTGTGACTCACTTAATTTATTAAAATAAACGTTCGTTTTGATAGTCTTTGATATTTCATATTTTTTAGAGATGATCGTATAGCCACTTAAAACGACGTGCTTTTTCCCGCTTAATAAGCGAAGCATTCGTTTCGCGTCTTCTTCATCTTTTGGCTTACCTAAAACTTCATCTTTTAAAACCACAATTGTATCGCACGCCAAAACGATATCGTCGACATGCGATTTATATACTTGATATGCTTTAAGCCTCGCTAAATCATACGCCAAGTCTGCGTTATCAAGATTTGGATGAAGTGATTCATCGTATTTTGATGGAATGACGATAAAATCATCCGTTATCAAGCGTAAAAGTTCTTGTCGTCTAGGTGAACTTGAAGCTAAAATGAGCATAAACATTAACCTTTCATTTTATTAATTAAAATGATAATCATAGGTGAACGTTCAGTCAAATTGTAGACGTATTTTTTAATCATTTGTTCGATATTATGTTTAATTTTTATTTCGTCAAATATTGGTGCTTTTAATGCAAGTAAAATTTCTTCTTTTACTTTATTTTTAATTTCTTCAAGAACATTGTTATCCTCTAAATACATAAAGCCGCGCGAAATAATGAATGGCTCATCGATTAGAGTTCGATGTGTAGCATCAACGTTAGCGGTAGTGATAATTAAACCCTCGTCATTTAAAATTTTACGGTCACGGATGACGTTAGCGTTTAATCCAGATAAGTCATTTCCGTCAATATAAACATCATCAGCAGGTACTTTACCATCTTTTACTACGTATTCATTTTTCATATTTAAAACATCACCGTTTTCGTTGATGAAGACGTTCTCTTTAGGTATACCTAAAGAAATAGCAATATTACCATGAATTTTAAGCATGCGATATTCCCCGTGCATCGGCATGAAATATTTAGGCCTTAAAAGTTTTAACATCAAGCGTAATTCCTGTTTAGCTGGATGGCCAGAAGAATGAATTTCACTAAAGACAGTATTAGTTAAAACATTCGCTCCAGAACGGGTTAGTTTATTGACGACGCGGTTAATAGAGACTCCATTGCCTGGAATAGCCGAACTTGAAAAGACTACTGTGTCTCCAGGAATGATAGAAAGCTGTTTATGATCTCCATTTGCGATTCTTGCTAAAGCTGCCATAGGCTCACCTTGTGAACCGGTGCAAATGATACAAAGTTCATTATTTCTAACCATTCTTACGTGTTCAACATCAACTATTTTTTCATCAGGAATGTGCATGTAGCCATATTGTCTAGAAAATTCTACGACTGCCTCCATAGATCTTCCGACGACGCATACTTTTCTTCCAAATTTAACAGCTGCTTCAATAATTTGTTGAATACGAGATAAATTAGAAGAGAAAGTGGAAACAATAAGTCTACCTGTCGCTGTTGAAAAGATATCATTAATTGATTTAACAACATTTGTTTCACTAGGTGTATAGCCTTCAATTTCAGCATTCGTCGAATCGGAAAGTAATAAGGTGACACCTTCATCGCCTAGCCTTGCTAGTTTATCAAGTTCAATATCTGGTCCAATCGGAGTTAAATCGATTTTAAAATCACCTGTAGAAACAATTCTTCCTTCTTTTGTGTCGACGCATATCCCATATGAGTCAGGGATGGAGTGGGTGACGTGAAAGAAAGAAACTTTAAATTCGCCTGCTACATCGATGATGGAATCAGAATTATAAGGAATGATACGAACATTTTCTTTAATTTTATTTTCTTCTAATTTTCTCTTAATTAAAGCGACCGCGAAGGCGGGTGCATAAATGATAGGGATATGGACAGTTTGAATTAAAAATGGAATACCACCTATATGGTCTTCATGACCGTGCGTTATAAAAAGAGCTTTAATTTTATTACGATTATTTTTTAAATGTGTATAGTCAGGGATAACATAATCGACCCCAATTAAATCTTCTTCAGGAAATCTAACACCAGCATCAAGCAAGATGATGGAATTGGCGCTTTCGATGACGTAGGTATTTTTACCTACTTCACAAAGACCACCTAATGCATAGATGCGTATCGGTTCAAATGAAAGACTAGACGACATATATATTTACCTCCTTTTGAGGACGACCTGCATGCTTAAGTAAGATGAAATCTTACAATTAATTATGCCATTAATTTTAAGTTTTGTCCATACGTCAAAGAGTTATTTTTATTTAAATTATGGCAATAGAACTACAATTTTTAATATTAAAGTGCGATAGCGGAATCTTTAATTTTGAAAGGTTCAAGTTTATCAATATGATCGTAATATAAAATACCATCTAAATGATCAATTTCATGCTGCAAAGCAATCGCTAATAAATCTTTAGCTTTGAAAGTGATCATTTTATCGTCAAGATAAGAATAAGCCTCGATAGTTATTTTATAACTACGATAGACATAACCTTCATGCTTTTTTGGAACGGAAAGACAGCCTTCACCGTTAATTAGATAAGATTCTTTGATACTTTTAGAAACGATGATAGGATTTGCGAGGACATAACTAATTTCTTTATTTTCTTCTTTAATATAAATAGCAATTAAGCGAATGTTTTTATTAATTTGCGGGGCGGCTAGACCAATGCCAGGCTGAATATGATATTTTTCCGCGAGTTCATCATCTTGTGACATCTTTAAATAATCTAACATTTCAAGCCCTAGAGATTTATACGTTTCAATATCTTCTTTGGCGATAGAAGAAGACTTCATTCTCAATGATTTTTGTTTATCTTGAACAATATTAAAAATTTTCATGCCACTATTTTAGCATAAAATAGATATAATGATAGTAATATGAACGATTTACTTTACGAAAATATTTCTGCAATTAAAAATAAAATAGCGAGTTTAAAAGAATATCAAAGATTAAAAGAAATAAACGATTTATTAGAGAAAGATGAAGAAGTCATTCGTCTTTATTTTGATAAAGAAAATAAATTACGTCTTTACGAAGATAGTTTAAAGCATCTTCCATTTGATAACGCTTACGTCATTAAATTAAGAAAAGACTTATTAGCCTCTAATGAGGTATTAAATAATCATCCGTTAGTGAAAGAATATATTACTTTATATAGATATATAAAAAGTATTGATCATAAAATTGAGGAAGAGATTTTTCTTCCTTTTAAGAAAGGCTAAATTAATATGCGTATCGTCGGCGGAAAATATCGTCATAGGTTAATTAATTTTGTTATTGATAAAGATATTCGAGCGTCTAAAGATCGCGTAAGAGAAGCTGTTTTTAATGCCTTAGGACAAGAAATAGATGGGAAAGTTCTAGATTTATTTTGTGGTTTTGGCGGTTATGGTTTAGAATCGCTTTCCCGAAATGCGAGTTACGTTACTTTTTTAGATCATAACCAAGTTTCTATAAGTTGTTTAAAAAAGACTATTCAAGATTTAAAAATAGATAAAGAACAATACGAAATAATTCAAGATGATTTTAAACATATTTATAAAAGCGAAAAAACTTACGATTATATTTTCTTAGATCCACCTTATAAATTTGAATATTATGATGAACTTATCAATTTTTTATTTACTAAACTTTTAAATAAAGGTGGAAGAATAATTATCGAATCTAATCATCCGCTAGATTTTTCTTCCTTAAATTACAAAAAAAGCAGGCAATACATTCATAGGCCTGCTTACATTTTCATCTTAGAAAAATAATCGTTTATTTTTTATTCTTTTTAACGTAACAAAGTGTCAAATTTAATTTTTTGTTGTCTCCGCGTTTTTCCGAATAGAACAAATTATCATTTTCGTAAGTGCAGTAGGGGCTTAAATCCATGTTAGAAAATTTGAAACCAATTTCTTCGAGGGTTAAAACGTTCATCAAAGGAATATCGACATAATTTATTTTGTTCGCTGGTTTTATAGCACGAGCGAAGCCCTTTTCGATTAACTCTTCTTTCTTCCTTTCATCGATCGTCACACTTGAAGAATGAATGCTAGGAGCGAAATAAACACATAATTTATCAGGATGATAACCTTTTTCGACGATGACTTTAGCAAGGTCAATAACTTCACGATTCAATGATGCATTTAAATCGAATAAGCCCATAGCAAATACTTCTAGTTTAGGATGATAGATGATGATGACAAGTTCATCGTGGTGTAAGATAGCAAGGTTATTATCACCTTCTAGGTGCAAAGGATAATTACCTTTTCTATTCGCATATACTTTGGCTTCGACACCAAGTTTATTTAAAACTTCTTTTTCATAATCTTTTTGTGATAAAAAAGGAATGTCACTTAAAAAAGCTTTGACAGTTGTGATGCTTGTGAGATGAGGATTTCTTAATTGATTAACTATATTATGTTTCATACAATTTTAAAAAACCGCATTTAAGCGGTTTATATTTTTTTAATGATAATTAAGCGTGATAACCTTCTTCGAACATGCCGGTATGATTCCAAGCATCCATGATAAGAAGAGCACGTGTACGGTCATTTTCATCATCATTTTCTTCTGGTGTTAAGACGAAGAAAACTTCGGAGATGACATCAGTTCTTACTTCAGCAGTGAAATCGATTAATAGAGTTGTTGGAGTTTCAAATGTTTCAACACTAATCATGGCATCGAGTTCATCTTGGTAAGTAGCAGGGGCGTTAACGTAATATGGTCTTTGTGTCGCATCTTCAGCTGCTCTTTCAAAGAGAGTACCACCCCAAGTACCGTTGTAATAAGTTTTCCAAGCACTATTTTCAATTAAATCAGTTTTATCGTCGACAACTTGTAAACAATCGACAGTGTGAAATTTAAATTCTAAACCATCATCGGGTGTAAATAAATCGCTTTTGCCCCATTCTTCGTAAACGGTTTCAAAAGCACCTTTCATCGTTTCGCAACCAGCGCAACTATCTTGATAGAAAGTAAGGAAGAATTTTTCACCATATTTATCGATGATCTCTTGGTCTTTTGTCCCATCTTCACGGAAATTTAAGATAGCTTCGGTTAGTTTTTCGACATCACTTGTGCCATTTTTACGTTTGACACCATTGAGCGAAACGCGATAATTATCGTAGAATTCGTAAGTATCTTCTTCTAAAGCTGCTTGAATTGCTGAAGTGATGGGAGGGATAGAGAAAATGATAGCAAAGATGACACCGACGATAAGTAAAGGTTGCACCCAAGCCGTGTTTTTTATCCATTTCCATATTTTAACGAAGAAATTACCAATAGCGCGTAATACTTTCATAAGACCCTCCTAAATTAATGAGCGATAATAATATTATCACTCGGTGAACACTAATTCAACGTTTATAATAATAATAAAAAAATAATTCATTTATCAAGTAGATATTTTTAAAGTCTTATGTATAATAGTAGCGAGGCTATATGAAAAGAAGCGAAAGAATTAAGAAAAAAATTGATAATTTCCTCTTCGATCATCCGATTTTAAGAAGTACATCTTTTTATACTTATAGTATTATCTTTTGTCTTTTTTCCGCTTTCCTTCTCGCATTTTCTATAAGAACTTTCATCACTCCAAGTCAGGTAATTGCTGGCATCGAAGCAGGAGAATTACCACGCATTGTCTCTGGTGGGATGAGCGGTGTTTCTCAAAACGTTGTTAAAATTTTTCAAATGTGTGGAGTGACGGATGAAAATTTAGTTAACACTATTCAATCGACAGTCTATGCAATTATTAATATTCCTTTAATCATCCTAGCGTTTTTGAAGATTGGTAAAAAGTTCGCTATTTTTTCTGCTATTAACGTCGTCGCCACGTCTTTATTTATTCAGTTCTTACCAAGCGATTTCATCGATGGTATTTCCTTACATTTTGCTAATCAATTATTAGCAAGAGGTTTATTTGCTGGCATTTTCTCTGGTCTATCGACGGCGATTGCTTTCAAGGTTAATCAATCTGCGGGTGGTTTAGATATTTTATCTTTTTATTTCGCGGCGAGAAAAAATAAGAGCGTCGGTTCTTACATCGTCTTATTTAATGCTTGTATCATCGGATTATACGCAATTTTATCTTTATTTAGTCCCGATACGTTCCAACTTCATTTTGCTGCGATTGAAAGTTATTCTTTCCCTAACGACTTCTTAAAATTGTTTTCTTCTATTTTAACTTTAACCTTGTTCTCAGTCGTCTACATGTTCGCTTACGCCTTAGTAGTGGATTTAATCAACGCGAGAAATAAGAAAGTGCAAGTGCAAATTATTACTGAACAAGAGACGCTTAGTGATATCTTGATCGCTAATTTCCCTCATAGTGCGACTGTGCTTCATGGGACGGGGGCGTATTCTAAAAAAGATAAAACTATCATCTACATGGTCGTTTCGACATCTGAAACAAAACACGTTGTTAAAGTCATTCAAACAGCAGATCCTAATGCTTTTATTAACATTATTAATTTACAACAAGTTTACGGTAAATTTTTCATCCGTCCAATGGATTAATTAATAAATATTTATTAATTTGATATTGTATAACAACACTTTTAGTCTATAATTTAAACACGATGAAAAAAGAATTAAGACTACTAACAATTCAAGATTATTCGTGCTTAGGAAGGTGTTCATTAACTGTCGCCTTACCGGTCATTTCAACTTGTCAAATTGAATGCGTGGGAGTTCCTTCTGCGATTTTATCTAACCATACGGCGGGCTTTTCTTCCTGGACTTATGTCGATTTAAAAGATGAATTACTTAAAATCGTCACGAAATGGGATGATTATAAAAATCATTTTGATGCGATTTATACAGGCTACTTACCCACAAATCAAATTGATGTAATTAAACAAATTTTTCTTAAATTCAAAGATGAAGATACGTTAATTTACGTTGACCCATGCTTTGCAGATTATGGGAAAATGTATGCTGGTTTCGATAAGAGTCACATCGAAAAGATGAAAGAACTTATTAGGATGAGTGACGTCATTTTACCTAATTTAAGTGAAGCTTGTTTTTTAAGTGACGCAACTTATAAAGAAGATTTAAGTTTGGATGAAATATTATCTATTTTAGATAAATTATCTAGTTTTGGTGTTAAAAAGATCGTATTAAGTGGTCTTAGATTTCAAAAAGATAAATTAACTTCTTTAGTGTATGATACAAAAAATAAACATTACGTTTTAGCTTCTACACCTTTTTATCCTTATCGATTTCATGGGACGGGTGATTTATTTGCTTCTAGTTACATCGCGTTAGTGAGCAATGGTTTAGATGATTTATCCGCTTTAGAAACAAGTCAACGCTTCATCGACTTAGCGATAAGAAAGACTTTAGAAGTAGGGGAACCTAATATTTGTTACGGCGTCAACTTTGAAATGGCATTAAATGTCTTAATTGATGCTTTAAAAGAAAGAAAATAGAATTTAAGTATGGCAAAGTTATATAAAAATCAAACTTTTGAAAATGAAAGAGATTTATATGGTGCACAGGACGTCATTATAGAAAATTGTTTAGTGGATGGCCCTAGCGATGGAAAATCTTTTCTTAAAGAAGCAAAAAACGTGCAGGTAAACAATTCTACATTTCATTTGCGTTATCCTTTTTGGCACGTGAACAATTTAACTATTTCTACTAGTGAAATGAATGAAACTTGTAGGGCTCCAATTTGGTATAGCCAAAATATTAATATTTCTAATTCTAAACTAAATGGTATTAAAGCATTACGTGAATGTGCATATGTTAATCTTTCTAATTTATCCATCAATTCCCCAGAATTTTGTTGGAAGTCTCATCATATTTTTGCTAAAAATATTTCACTTACAAGCGAATATGCTTTTTTAGAATCTAGCGACATTAATTTAAATAATTTAACATTTGAGGGTAAATATTCATTCCAATATTGTAAAGATGTTTTGATTACTAATTCTAAATTTAATACGAAAGATTGCTTTTGGCACGCAAGTAATGTCACAATCAAAGATTCGATTATCGAAGGTGAATATCTTGGTTGGTATAGTGAAAATCTTACTTTTATCAATTGTAAGATAAGAGGGACACAGCCACTTTGTTACGCGAAGAATTTAAAGTTAATTGACTGTTCGATGGAAGGGTGCGATCTAGCGTTTGAATATAGTGAAGTGGAAGCGAATATTGTTTCATCGATGACATCGATTAAAAATCCAAAGAGCGGGAACATTATAGTTCAACAAGTCGACGAAATTATTATCAGCGAAGATAGTGTTTATCCATGTGGAGCAAAAATTGTAGAAAATGGTAAAATAAAACTATGAGTGAAAAAGCAAAGAAAATAATAACTTTAATCGAAGGAATTCTTATCCTTCCTGCTCTTGGCCTAATTATGACTGACGCTATTATGGATATAATTTATGTTGGTATGGGTCCAACACTCGTTACATCAATTTTACTTATCATCATGTCAGGATGTAGCCTTTTGATGGCTTTTTCTTCTTTTGGTTTCTTTAAGAAAGAAAATTCTAAATTTTTGCAAAGTGGCTACACTTACATTTTTAATTCTATCGGTGTCGCTTTACTTATTGCTGGTATCATGTCTTCGATTGATGCACCTAGCTTTCAAGTCACATTAATTTATGCTTTAATGGCATTAATTATCATTTATTTTGTAATCTTTAGCTTCTTCGAAGGAAGAAAAATACTTAGACCTTTTGCCTCCTTTACAACGATTATTTTAATTGTTTGTTTTGGCATTTATGTTTTCTTAAATCCATCGATTTATAATTTCTCTGGTTTTGGTTTATTATCACTTTGTGTCATTTTAAACATGATTAAATCATTTCCTAAAATTAACCACAAAAATAAAGATGATAGTAATAGTTCTTCATCAAATACTTTAGATAATTTAGATAGACCAAAGGATCCATTAGAAATTATTGCTTCTAACGTAGAAGATAGAGATTAAATATAAAATATTTAAATATTATTTATTAAGTAATGAATTTTGTTCGATAACTTTATCTTTTAAGTATTCAGGAATTTGTTCGTAATGATCAAATTCACGGGTGAAGAAGCCAGAGCCTTGCGTCAAAGATCTTAAAGATGAAACGTAATCTAAAATTTCTGCTTCTGGAACAAGAGCAAGAATTTCTTGACGACCTCCATCATCTTCTTCGAATGTTAAGACGCGACCTCTTCTAGAAGTTAAATCGCTCAAAACGTTGCCGACGAATTGCGATTCGACAGAAATTTTCATGCGGATAATTGGTTCTAAAATGATAGGTCCACATTTAGGATAAGCGTTCTTAAATGATAAGATAGCTGCCATCTTAAAAGCGAGTTCATTCGAATCGACATCATGATATTTGCCATCGAATAAAACAGCTTTAACGTTAATGACAGGGAAGCCAGCAAGTTGACCTTGCTGTAAAGCTTCGTAAAACCCTTTTTCTACAGCTGGGAAATATTGTTTTGGCACCGCACCTCCAACAACTTCTTCTTCGAAGGTTTGTCCATCATATGGTTCAAATCGCATCGTGACGATGCCGTAGAAGCCAGAACCACCAGATTGTTTGACGTAACGGCCTTCCGCAGAAGCAGTTTTAGAAATTGATTCGCGGTAGACAACTTTAACATCTTCCGTCGTCACGTCGATCTTATAGGCTGATTTAATACGACTTAATAAATATTCAATATGCGTATTAGAAAGAGCACCTAACAACAATTGATGCGTTTCGACATTACGACGAATGTCAAGAGATGGATCTTCAATTTTAAGATAATCTAAAGCTTTGATAAGTTTATTTTCATCATCTTTATTTTTGGTGACGATAGCACGGTAATAAATAGCGGTGGGCAATTTGATAGGTGGATAAGTCACGACATGTTTTGGACTTGATAAAGTCATACCGTTTCTTAATTCATCTAATCTTCCGACTGCGACAATATCACCCGCGATAGCGGTCTCTAAATTGATACGGTTTTTACCATTTAAACGATATAAATTCGTAATTTTAACACGTTTATCAAGATTAGAAATGACGACTTCATCACCGTTATTTAAAACGCCAGAATTAATTTTAAGATAGGCTAAGAAACCAGAGAATTGATCGTAAGTAACTTTGAAACAATAAGCTGAGAATGGTTCATCAATAGCGGTGGAAATATTTTCTTTTTCACCTTTTTCATTAGTTACCTCAAATGGTTTTAAATCGGTTGGTTTTGGTAAGTAATCGATGACCATTTTTAACAATGTATGAATGCCAATATTTTTCGTTGCTGCCCCAACGAGGACTGGCGTTAATTCGCCATTTAAAACACCAATTCTTAGACCAGTTAAAATTTCTTCATGAGTAAGAGGTTCATCAGAGAAGAATTTTTCTAATAATTTATCATCAGTGGTGGCTACTGCTTCGCAGATAGTGTTATGGAGTTCGAAAACTTTAAGTTTTTTATCTTCATAAATTTCTGCGTCTACGCATTCTTTACCATTATAAATTCTCGCCTTAAGTTCGACGACGTTAACGAAACCATCAAAATTATTTTCGTGACCTAGTGGATAAGAGAATGGAACAGCTTCTTTTCCTAATTTTTCTCTAATATCTTCTAAGACAATTTCAAAATCTTCTGTGCTCTTATCCATTTTGTTAACGTAGATAATAGTTGGAATATTTCTCTTACGTAACATTTGATAATGTCTAATTGTTCCAACTTGTACTTTGGAGGCGGCATCAATTACTAAGATAGCGCCTTTAATCATTTTGATAGAAGATATTGCTTCCGTAATAAAATCGTCGTTACCGGGAATATCTAATAAGTTGATACGGTGATCAAGATATTCGAATGTAACGACAGAAGTGGAGACGGAAGATAATCTTTTCGTTTCCTCAGGAAGGTAGTCTGAAATAGTGTTTTTCTTTTCGATCGTACCTTTTTCCGCAAGACCACTTGCGATTTGATACATCGCTTCCACAAGCGAAGTTTTGCCGGATGATTGATGTCCTAAAACAACAATATTGCGAATTGATTCTGGATTATTATTCATAAGTTTTTACTTCCTTTATTTCTATTCTAACAAAAGTGAGTAATTATGAGGAATGATAATTTTTAACATTTGAATAAAACCTTATTTATATTTAATATTTTTAGTTTTTTACTTTAGTAATGAAAATATTTTCTTAATTTTTATTTTTTTCTTATAACTAATAGGTTTTGAAATTGCTATAATACAATTATTAGGAGATAAATAACTCATGGCAAAGAAAACAATTTACGTTTCAGGGCTTTTGAACTTTGAAACAATTTTGAATGTGGAAACATTCCCCATTAACTACTTCCCAATTACTTACCCATTTTTTGGCATTAATTCATCCGTATCAGGGACAGCTTTTAATATTGCGAATGCGTTAGCGAAGTTAGGCGACAAAGTTTATCTTTCCTCTTACGTCGGTGATGATTTGTTAGGTAAAACTATCGTTAGCGAAGCTAAAAAATCTAAAATTGACACTACTAATATTAAAGAAACTTTAGAATCGACACCAAACATGGTCGTCTTAGTGGATGCACATAGAAACGTTCAAACATATTGCGATTTAAAAAATGTTCAAGATATTGAATCTAATTTCGAAGAAGAAAAAGAAAATATTGAAGCGAGTGATTTGCTCGTTTTATGCAATTCTAATTTTAATCGCCCATTATTGAAGAAAGCGAAAGAATTGGGTAAGAAAATTGCTACAGATGTGCACATCATTGGTTCGATTGATGATCCTTTCAACGAAGATTTCTTAAAATATTCCGATATTGTTTTCTTAAGTGAACGTGGTCTAGCGGGTAAGATTTATGAAGATTTCCTCGTCGATTTATATAATACTTACCATAATGAAATTATCGTCCTTGGCGAAGGGCGTGAAGGTGCGATGATTTTAGACGCTAAAAAGAGAGTCGTCTATCACATCGACGCTATTACGATTAGAAAGATTGCTAATACAGTCGGGGGAAGAGATGCGTTGTTTTCTGCCTTCATCCATTTCTATTTAAAAGGTATTGATTCTTTAGAAGCACTTAAGCTTGCCGAAATATTCGTCTCTTATAAAATTGGTGAATCTGGTTCTGCAAAAGGCTTCTTAAGTGAAAAAGAAGTAAAAGAATATGCCAAAACGATTGACTTTGCCGTTTATAAAATAAGGGAATTTTAGTCAATTATTATTATTTATTAGAAAAGAGGTCTCTATTTTTAGAGCCTTTTTCTTTTAATTAAAAAAGTCCGATGTCTCGGACTAGTTTTCATCTTTACACTTCTTCGTGTTTAGATGTAATAATTGCTTTTGGCGGAGTAGGAGAGACTTGAACTCTCGCGCCAGTTACCCGACCTATGTCCTTAGCAGGGACACCCCTTCACCAACTTGGGTACTACTCCGTGCTTAATCATATTAGCAAAAGCTAAGAAAGCTTTCAATAATTGATATTAATAAGCACGCGCATAAAACACAACTTTTTTTGTTTTCTTACCACAAATTGGGCAAGTTCCTTCTTTTATAACATCAAATGGGATAACTCTTGCAGTAGCTTGATAAAGTTCTTTAACTTTCTTTTCACAAGCTTCATCTTCGCAGTAGCCAGTTTCGACGTAACCACCTTGTTTTAATAATTCACCTAATTCTTCTTTATTATGAGCAACGTGAATATGATCATCTAAGAAAGCTTTAGCTTTTTGATACATCGCTTCATGAATCTCATCTAAGATAGATGGAATTTTATCAATTTCATCAAGTTTAATCGTTTTCTTTTCGCCGTTATAACGTAAAGCCATAACAAGTTCATTATTTGCTAAATCACGTGGGCCAATCTCTAATCTTAAAGGAATACCTTTCATTTCGTATTCGGCGTATTTCCAACCAGGGGAACGAGAAGAATCATTATCTAATTTAACTCTGATTCCTAAAGACTTTAGTTGATTATAAATTTCGTCGCTTACTTTTTTAACTTTTTCATCTAAGTCGTAACGAATAGGGACGATGACGACTTGAGTAGGGGCAACGCGTGGTGGTAAAACTAAACCATTATCGTCACCATGAACCATAATTAAAGCTCCGATAAGACGAGTGGAAACGCCCCAAGAAGATTGATAAGGATGTTTTAAAGAACCATCTTTGTCTTGGAAAGAAATATCGAATGCTTTAGAAAAATTATCGCCAAAGTAATGTGTCGTGCCAGCTTGTAAAGATTGACCATCATGCATCAAAGCTTCGATAGCGTAAGTTTCTTTCGCTCCAGCAAATTTCTCTTTTTCTGTTTTTCTTCCTTTTAGAAAAGGAATAGCTAAGAAATTTTTGCCTAAATCATCATAGATATGAAGCATTCTAATAGCTTCTTCTTTTGCTTCTTCTGCAGTGGCGTGGACGGTATGACCTTCTTGCCATAAAAATTCACTTCCTCTTAAGAAAGGACGAGTAGTTTTTTCATAGCGGACGACGGAACACCATTGGTTGTAAAGTTTTGGCAAATCACGATACGAAGAAATGATTTTAGAGTAATGTTCACAAAATAAAACTTCAGAAGTGGGACGAATAATTAAAGGATCATCTAATTTGTCTTTACCCCCGATTGTGACGATTAATGTTTCAGGGGCAAAGCCTTCGACATGTTCTTTTTCTTTATTAAATAAAGATTCTTTGATAACCATGGGAAGATAAACATTTTCATGACCTGTTTCTTTAAACTTCTTATCAAGATAATTTCTAATACTTTCCCAAATAGCGTAGCCATAAGGACGATAAATAATAAAACCTTTCATCGAAGTATAATCCATCAATTCGGCTTTCTTACATACTTCCGTATACCATTTGGCAAAGTCTTCATTACGTGCAGTTATTGCTTCGTTTTTAATATGCGCCATAATTCATCCCTTCCTTACAAAATTTTTATCGTATCAATTTTATGAATTTTTCTTTGATCGATTGGCAAGATCATCTCATCGCTATTAGTAATATCATCGCTAGATATGTATCTTATACCAAATTTAATCATAAGTTCAATGGTATTCCATCCAATAAGGTTCGTAGCGATGATAGGTTTTTTATAACGTAAGAGTTTTTCAATCGTCGATTGGAAAGACATACGAATTTTAGAAGGATAACGCATGAATTCTTGATTGAAATTATTTCCGACGATGAAATGATCGAAAAGTTTATAAGTATCGCTAGAAAGAAGAAGTTCATGTCCGCTTAATGATAAAGCGACCTCCCAATTTTCTTCTTTGAACGCTAAAATCATCTTTTTAAGAGATTCACTAGAATGATGAGATAAATCTTTTTCATCAAAAAGTAATACGAGTTTTATCTCTTTGATGCGATTAATATGCTTAATAACATTGAAAATTTGTTCTTTATCTTGATAATAACATTCGAAAAATAAACGATTTGAATCTTCATTATGCATCGCAATAAATTTAGTTAAAGTATTACGAGCAATGATAGAGAACACGGCTTTTTGTTGACCGCTTGCTTGAGCGTATTCTCTTACTTCAAGACTAGTATTAAAAACACTATGAATAGGTCTTGCGTAGCTAAAGTATCCAAGTATTTTATTCGATTCAACTTCTAAAATTGGTCTATAACGATAAGAAATGTTTTTATCTTTGATAATTTGATTAATTTCTTGAGAGTAAACATCAGAAATTTTATCTTCATCACTACTTTCATCATAAAAGGAAATAAGTTGTCTTTTATCTTTCGCTACAAGTGCGATTTCTAAACCTTTTTGTAAGATTTTTTCTAAATCGCTAGGAAAAGTTTTATTTTCGATGACACCGATAGAAAATTCGATGCGTGAAGTTAAAGAATTTAAAGTGATAAATTGTAAAATTGCATGGCTCAAACTACGAGCAAGAACGCGAATATCAGCATTTTTATTCAATTTAAAATCGATGAGAGCAACGCTTGATTCATCAATTTCTATTAAGTTACGATAAGATTTAGTCGTGACGAAAGGGAATATTTGATCTTTTAATTGGGTGAAGATGACACGGTTCATCTTATCTTTATTATCATTAGATTGTTCATCGATGTAAAATCTTATGACGAAAGTTGTTCCACTTGGTTTATTTTGAATAAAATATTTATTCATCATTTCGACATCTGAAATGAAACCACGTGACGTCTTAGCTTTATTTTTAGGAAGGGTATATCTTAAAATGTGGGATTCGATATGAACTGTCTTAAGCTCTTTATTTAAAGAAATAACTTCTAGTAAAGAATAATTAGTTTTATGACTTTTTGAAATGTTGATATCCACTTCTAGATACATCGGGGCATCTTTCCGCTTATCATCGCTCAATAAATCCTCGATCCATTCACGTAATTTTTCTCGGTCTTCAAAATAAAATTGTTCGTAAAATTGTTCTAAAGTGAGAAGAATTTTTCTTTTTAAATTGGAACGAGAAAAATAGATGACAGTTTCATTTAAAAAATCAATTTTAAAAATACGAATAGAATTCGATTGATCTTTTAATAAAATGTCAAATTTTTTACTTCGGTAACGATTATAAATAAAAATGATCGAAAGAATGATGAGAGCGAGCAAAAGAATCGAGCAAGTTATTAAAACACTAAGAGTGCTAGGCTCAGTCCAATCGATACACATTAAAATATAATCATTATTCAACATACGTTAGTCATTATAACGAAGTTGAAGCCATTATACAAATTGTAATCATTTTTTTTAATCTATAAGATTATTGACGTAGTTTACTCTTTTAAAATAAATAAATATTTGCTATGATTAACTCGCTTTGGAAGCGTACCCAAGCGGTTGAAGGGGTTAGTTTCGAAAACTAATAGTGGGTGCAAGCCCAGCCAGGGTTCAAATCCCTGCGCTTCCGCCACA
Source organism: uncultured bacterium (assembly GCA_949297055.1). Taxonomy (GTDB): domain Bacteria; phylum Bacillota_I; class Bacilli_A; order RFN20; family CAG-826; genus CALVUG01. The sequence continues at coordinate 18,434 of CASFRI010000041.1, forward strand.
AAATATAGCAAGCTTTGATGTGTTAGAAATAGCTGAAATCAAGGCTTTTTATTTTTAATGTTTTGTGCAAATTGTTGTTCTATTAGAAAACGATGTCTCTAGAAGAGATGAAGAATTAATTAGTGAAATGTTTTATAAATATTTTTGGTGCAAAGTTTTATCAAAAAAATGTAAAAACTTGTCATTTTTCGTAAGTTTTGACGCTGTAGAGTAAAAACTACTGACTTTTTTTGATTTTAAGCATATAATTTAAGCAAAGGAAAAACGATATGATATATAGAACAGAGTACATGGAGCGTTTAAAGGCGTTCAAAGATAATAAGATTATCAAAGTCGTTACGGGGCTACGCCGATCAGGGAAATCGACGTTACTTAAAATGTTTTGTGATGAACTTTTACAAAATGGCGTTCAGCCCGAACAAATACAATACATCAATTTTGAACTTATGAAGTACGACTCCGTGCGTAACTATGAGCAACTTTATAATTTAGTGATAAAGAAGGCTTTACCAAATAAAAAGAATTATTTCTTTTTCGATGAGATTCAGCAGGTGAGTGGTTGGGAAAAAACGATCAACTCACTTTCACTCGAATACGATGCGGATATATATGTGACTGGCTCTAATGCGTATTTACTTTCTTCAGAACTAGCGACCTTAATATCTGGTAGATACGTAGAAATTAAGATGCTACCACTATCTTTTAAGGAGTATTATAGCTATTACTGTGATAGGGGAAAGAGTAAAGAGGAACTATTTAATAACTACTTAAAATATGGTGGTTTACCTCAACTTTTATCATTACCGCAAGATGAACAAACGATATCTACATTCTTGTCTAGTATCTATGATACTATCATCATAAAAGACGTACTTGGTCGAAACAAACTAAAAGATGTCGATTTATTGAAACGTGTATATGCTTTCGTGTGTGGAAATGTAGGTAGCATCACTTCGACAAATAGTATAGCAAAATATATCGCTAATGAGGCAAAGCTCGATAAGAGTGTGCGTCCTGCGACGATTGGTAACATTCTTGAAATGCTAGAAAACGCATTCATCATCTACCGCGCAAATCGTTATGACGTCAAAGGTAAAGAAGTTTTGAAATCGCTTGAAAAATATTACCTTGCTGATACGGGTTTAAAAAACACTATCACCGGATATAATCTTGAAAATTATGGGCATACGATAGAAAACGTCGTCTATCTAGAACTTATTCGTCGTGGTTATCAAGTTTACGTCGGTAAAAATGACACTAAAGAGATAGATTTTGTCGCAATAAACAAAGAAGAAAAACGTTACTTCCAAGTTTGCGAAACACTCATCGATAAAGCGACGCAAGAGCGAGAAATAGCTTCGTTTCACCTAACGCACGATTTCTTTGAAAAGACGATCATCACGACAGACAAGACTTACGTTACTAATGTAAATGGTATAAAAATCGTCAATTTAATTGACTTTTTATTATCCTAATGACATAAAAATCTTTTTCCTAACTGATCGAGTACCGTCACGTGAATTTACTTTAAGAATTAACACACATTATTAAAACTAGAATAACCTATATTTTTTATTAATTTTTTGCTTTAAAATTGAACTATGCAAAAAAGAATTGTTACAATTGATTTCATAAGAGGATTCGCAATTATTTTTATTGTTTTAGTGCATGTTTTGCAAAGATGCGTGCCTAATTTTAGTTATAATTTCCTAATTTCTTTTTTCATTGTCCTCTCCGTTCCATTATACATGTTCGTCAGTGGCTTGGCTTACTCATATAAAAACTATATTACAATCAAGCAATTGCCATACCAAATACTTAAAAAAACTTTTAATTACTTTTGGCCTTTTCTACTTTTTCTTATCTTGAAGACTTACATGATTGGAAGATGGGCTAATTTGTCAGAAGCTTTTGGTGACGTCATACCTTCTACGTCATATGGATTATGGATACTTTGGATTCTTTTGTTCATTTCAATAATAACGGAAATAGGGTTATGCCTTGCTAAGTTCGCTCCACAGTACAAAAATTATTTTGTTGTTAGTCTATTAGTGGTAGGGATGATAATTTTATATTATTTAAGAATCAATCACATCATCGTTTATCTTGATGCGATTGCATACGATTATTTTATGTTCTACACCCCAATATTCATCATGGGATTTGTCTTTGGACAAAAAATGTTGCAAATTAAAATGAAGAAAAGCATGGCTTTTATATTATTTCCCATAACTATTCTAATTCTTTTCTTACTTACTATGTCA
>CASFRI010000042.1 GCA_949297055.1 uncultured bacterium
AACTTGATAAAGATAAATTTTATATGTTTTTTACTCATCTATTAAAAGCTATGTTTCTTGATTTTTATCAAGAATATTACACAAAAAACGACATCGATCGTCAAATTGATAAATCAGTGTTGTTTCTTAAAGAAGCTTTCAAAGAAAATTATGCAAGTTACGAAAATAAATTTAAAAAGATTTATGCAAAATTAAATGATTTAAGAAGCGATTTACTTCTAGATGTAAAAGAAATCTACGATTATGATCCAGCCGCGAATAGCTATACCGAAATTGTTACTACCTATCCTGGCTTTTTTGCTATCGCTACTTATCGCATCGCTCATGAATTTTATCTTTTAGACTTAAAATTTCCTGCTCGTGCATTAACTGAACATGCTCATTCTTTAACTGGAATTGATATTAACCCAGGCGCTCAAATTGGTAAATCATTTTTCATCGATCACGGCACTGGAGTCGTCATTGGTGAAACAACTATTATTGGAAATCACGTTAAAATTTATCAAGGTGTCACCTTAGGAGCTTTATCTTTAAAAGATGGACATAAGTTAGAAGGGCAAAAAAGGCATCCCACAATCGAAGATAACGTCACCATTTATAGCGGAGCCTCAATTTTTGGCGGAAAAACAATTATCGGGCACGATTCCACTATCGGCTCTAACGTTTTTATCGTAAAATCAGTTCCGCCACACCAAACAATTAAGAAATCGATGTGTTAATAAAAAACTTATTTAAATAACGCTAATCTAGATACGATAATTTTCTTAAGAATTATATTAATTTAAAAAAGTAGGCTCATAAAAGCCTACCTTACTAATTCTGAAAGTCTACTTACAAGAGTGATATGGTATTTAAATATTAGTAGGGAGGTATTGTTGGTAAGTAACTTGACCTTCAGGTGATACGATCTTTTCAAAGAAGATAGTTTCTTTTTCGTGGCCATTTTCTAAACGACAACCGATGAGGTTTTTGCCATCTAGCGATGTAAGGAAGAAATTCATTTCATATTCACTTCTTCCACTTTCCATTTCTAATGAAACTTCATTTCCTTCAATTTCTAAACTGTATTCGTAAACTTCACGGCCATTTTGAACTAGACTATAAGCAAATTCAGTTTCGCCAAGTTCAATTTCTTGTTCCACTAAGATGTAAGAAGTTTCATCTAAAATGTAACGGAAGTTAACTTCGTATTCATCGCCTTCTAATTCTTTTTCGCCTCTCATGCGATAGCTAACTCCATCGACGAGAATGACGCCTTCGATACGAGATTCTTGTTCTTGTTCATCATCCCAATCATCATCATCGTCGTCGTCCCAATCATCATCTTCGATAATTGTTTCGTTATAATACATCGTGATAGTTGATGTTTGCATATTGATATCTGTATAAGTGATAACTTGTTTTACTTCGTAATTAGGATCATCGCTTGCAATCACTTCGGTATTAGTGAGTAAACTTTCTCCTTTAAGTGCACTTTCGATTGTCGGTAAGTAAGTATTTAATGAATCGATGAAGGTTGGATCAAGGTTAATTGCTTTTCTCAAACCTTGTGGATTCCTACTTGCGTTAGCCTCACTTAATAAACCGATTGAAGTGACAGCCTCGAAAGCATATATAGATTCTTTAGCCGTATCTCCATTGATGAAGTCTGTTCCACTTGGAGAGCCACAGCCGACTAAGAACGTCGCGGCTAATGCTGGTAAGATAAGAGTTTTTAATTTTTTCATAATTCAGTTTCCTGCCTTTCACCTATATAACAATTGAACTTACGTGTTTTATTGGAAAAATTTTTAAAATTTAGAAAATATTTTATTTTTATTTACTATGTAAATAACTTTTTTATAAAATTTTTAAATATTTTTTAAATAGATATATAAAAGTAAGAAAAAAGATCACCCGCAGGTGACCTTTTAAATCTATTTTTTTATTTAATAATTATTTACGTGCGTATGTTTTATCGTAATTAACATTAGAGTCGACGTAATGATAGTTTGCTCCTTCATCTTCGATATAAACTTGCATAGTGGATTTATCATTACTTAACGTATAATCGATTTCTAATTCAGAATTATTAACTTTTCTTACGAAGAAATCGCCATCTACTTGTGAAGAATTACGATCGAACGTTTCAATTTCGACATAATCACCATCTTCTTCTTCGAAGCTTAGTTCGATTTCGCTCACTTCACGTCCATTTTCGTAACGCGTATATTTATAAGACTCTTCGTATTCGTTACTTTCTTGTTCTACTTCTCTTTCCACTTTTAAGTAGTGCGAACGATTATTATCAAAATAGATTGTTAAATTTAAAGCATATTCTTGTTCATCGCTTTCTTGCTCTAATTCGCGGCTTCCTATGACTTCGTAAGTAGAATTATCTTGAAGTAACATTAATCCATCTAATCTAAATTCTTCTTCAATTTCATCTTCGTCCCAATCATTATCACCAGGAAGTTTTGATTCATTGAAATAGAAAATAGTCGATTTATCGTCGTAAATCATCTTATATTGATAAGATTCATAGCCGACATCTTCATTGTAATAGACATCGTATTTATCTTCTAAACGCATATTTGCATCGAGCATTTCTTCAGCAGTATACATGTAAGGATTAATTAATTGAACTTTTTCATCTAGCGTGTCAACATCGATAATTTTTAAAGATTTTTTTAATCCTAAAGGTGAAGAATTATCGATGTGACCACTTAAATTTGCTGCACTTAAAACGCCAAATGCAATTTCATTTGAGCCCGCGAGTGTAACTGGACTAGGAGGAATAGGAGGAATGTTTGGATCTTCTCCACCACCCATCGCAAATTTAACGCTGACGGGAATGACAATCGCGGCCACTAAAGCAAAAGATAAAGAAGGAATTAAACCTTTAAGTAATTTAGAATGTTTCTTACTCTCCGCTTCTTTTTTTTCAAGATAAGAGGCTAAAATTTTTGATGATTGCACATTAGTGAGCGATTTTTCATCAATTTGCTCAAGAATATCTTCTTTTAATTTCTTTTCATCTAACATATTGACCTCCTAACTTTTTCTCTAGTTTTTTTCTTGCTTCTTGATAAAGCCAAGTAAGAGTACCAACGGGAATATTTTTCATCTTAGAAATTTCTTTGAAGGAATAATCACCTAACACTTTTAAGGTGAAGACCATATATTCCTTATCGTTTAATATTTCCTCGATTTGTTTAAGTAATATTCCTCCATCCGCTGGTAAATCAAGATGATAACTAGAATCTTCTAGCGTCTTATGGAATTCTTCTTCCCTTTTCATCTTTTTAAGATAATTAAAGGAAAGATTTTTAGCCATCTCAATTAGAAACGGTAAGATTTTCACTGAGTGATGAATCTTATCGATCTTTTCAAGAAGAGCGACGTAAGTCTCTTGCATTAAGTCCTCAGCGATCATTTGATCACGGAATATGACGTAAATCGTCACGTAGATGCGTTTCTTCGTCAAATTGTAAATCGTATCGAAGCCACGCATATCACCGGACTTAAGAACGAGAAACGCTTGCTCTAAGACGAGACTAGTTTCTTCATCTCTCACTTTATTAACAATTGAATCGGTCATTTTGTTGGAAAAATAATTAAAAAATGCTAAATATTCTTATATTAGTTTTTTTAAAACTAAAAATTTATTCTTTTAAAACAAAATTTTCTTTGGCCGCTCCGCACATTGGGCAAACCCAATCTTCAGGAATGTCTTCGAATTTGGTGCCAGGAGCAATACCGCCATCGGGATCGCCTTTGGTTTCATCGTATTCGTATCCGCAAAGTAAGCAAACGTAGATTTTCATAATTTTAATCTCCTTTAAATTTAAATGTCATTTCAAATGACTTTTATTATTATAAACTATTTTATCGGTGAAAAGATTTCAATTGCTTGCTCAATTGTTTTTTCTTTCGCAAGTTTACCATATTTATCGACATCATTTTTGTCGCGCATTTCATGCGTTAAGCAACATGGACCACCAATGCAACCACCGACGCAGCCCATCCCTTCGACGAAGTTGACATCTAATTGGCCTCGGCTAATTTGATTAAAACCATTTTTCACATTTTCTAAACCATCGAAGTTGATAGGTTTCAATTCGAAATTAGCGTTTTGTTCTTTTAAAGCTTCGATGATGGCATCTTTAACGCCACCGGCTCTTGCAAAAATTCTTCCAAAATAAGAAGCATTATCTAATGGACTTTCTTCTAAGGAAGTCATATCGATATCACGCGAATCAATTAAGGCTTGCAATTCTTCAAAAGTTAAAGTGACATCGACGTAATCTTTAACTTTATCATTCGTCTCTTTTTTTTTAGAGACGCAAGGTCCAATGAACATAACTTTCGCATCCGGATGTTCTTCTTTAACCCATTTAGCAATCGTTGCCATAGGTGAAAGTTGATGAGAAATTTTATCTGCGTATTTAGGGAAATATTTTTGTACGTAAGACACAAAAGTTGGACAGCATGACGTACAAACAAAACCTTTATCCACAAGTTCTTTTGCTTCGTGATAGGCTACCATATCCGCACCTAAAGCAGCTTCGATGACATCTTGGAAGCCAAGTTTTTTAATAGCGGTGATGACTTGACCTAAAGTCGCATATTTAAATTGAGAAGATATAGAAGGTGCAACGATAGCGAAAACCGGATATTTAGTTAAATTTTCCGAGCCTTTTAAAATGTCGATAGCTTTCGTAATGTAGCTTTTATCCATAATAGCGCCAAAAGGACATTGATAGACGCACGCCCCACATTGGACGCATTTACTATCGTCAATTTTAGCAGCGTAATCTTCACCCATAGAAATAGCTTTTACCTTGCAAGATTGTTCGCATGGTCTTAAGAAATTAGCGATTGCATCATATTGACAAGCTTTCGCACACATGCCACAGTTCACACATTTTGTTTTATCAATTTTAGCTTGTCTAGTTTTCTCATCGAAACTAATCGCATGCAAACGACAAGCTTTTTCACATCTATGAGCAATGCAGCCCCTACATCTATTCGTTACTTCGTAACCACCAAGTGGACATTCATCGCATGCAATATTAATAACTTCGACGACATTATCGATATTCTTATTGCCGCCTAAGGCAAGTTTCATACGTTCTAAAACGATAGCCCTTTCTTTATAAATGCAGCAACGCATCGAAGGCTTTGGGCCTGGAACAATTTTCTTTGGAATTTCATTATAATCTTCAGTTAAAGTTCCATCCCAATAAGATTTTGCCACTTCTTTTAAAACTTTATATTTAAGTTCCTGAACATTCGTATCAAATTTAGGTTCCATATTTTACACCTCTTTATTTATTTTATACTAAAAATAACTAACTTTTATCTTCTTTCCCATTTTTTCTAAACATTTCGCTAATTCTTCGATGAGTCGCATCTTAATTTTAATATTGATATGCATATCTTCACTTTGATGCGCGGGATTTATCGCACAGCCTACGTAGAAATCGATATCGGTCGCATCTTCAAATAAATATCTAGCGATACGCGAAGCCCCATCTTCATGGAAAGACCAATAAAAATATTTCTTATTTTTATCTAATACATCTTTAGCGTATTCTAGAACTTTATTGATAGTGACTACTCCTTCCGTCACTAAGTCAACTCCTTCAATTTTAGCGATAGGTGGGATTTCTTTATCTAAATAATCCAAAGCGTAATCTAATGGTTTATTTAAATATCTAGAAACAATACTAGAAGTAGTTCCTCCGCTGACGATATGAACACCATCTTTTGCAAAGAACAAAGATAACATCGTATTATCATCTTCCTTATTTGAAGCTGGTCCAATCATCAATGAAACTTGCTTTCTTTCTCTAAGCCTTAAAACCGCCGCGGTCGTATCATCACCTGGTTTTCTTGCGTAAAGTTCATCACAGTGATCAACTAGCATCGTCGCTAAAGCTTTGGAAGAATAAGACTTATCGTAAAGCGTAGAAACGAATGATTTAATTTCATCCATCCCCCAACCAAAATTTAATGTTTCACCAATTCCAGCATGCATTACCCCGTCACTCATTAAAATGATTGTATCGTAGGGTCTAAATTCAAGTTTAGCTTTTTCAATTTTTTTGCCTTCGATAAGTGAAGTTTCCCACCATATTGGTAAAATTTTCCCTTCTCTTAAAACGATAGGAGTCGGATTATCGTAATTATAAATTTCAACATTTTTATTATCGCTAACTTTGACGATTGAAAAAGTTGAATAAGCTACACCTCTTACCTTGCAAACAGGCAAAGTCATAGCAATCGTTTGAACACATTCTTCAATAGGAACGTTTCTAGACATCATCGTTGCAAGCATCTCACTAGTAAGTGTCGATAAAATATTTGCCTTAACGCCACTACCAAGACCATCGGCTAAAACGAGGATGTTCGTATTTTCAGTAGGAGAAACAACTTGCACGTTGTCGCCACAAAGTTCTTCACCGACGTGATTCCTTGATAAACTTCCAATTTCTACGACGTAACGATTAGTGATCATCATCTTCCTCTAAAGTCTCTTTTAAAGACGATAATGCGACCTTTGTTTCAGCCGCGCTTTCTCCTAATAAAGAAGCAATCTCTTGCACTGCTCGCATGTTCTTTTTAATAACTTCATCGGTAATATCCACGGATTTTTGAACAATTTCAAGTCTTTTTGCGTGTTCTATTTCACTCTTTGTTACATCTCTCATCAAAACGATTAAGATGTGATATTTTTCATCGTATGTCACCGATAAAGTAACGTATTTATTATAAGCAGTTAAATATAATTTTCTTTCGTAGATTCTTTCTCCACCTAAAGCTTCAGAAAATGGAGAAGGATCTAAAATTAAAGAAACGTCTTTATTAATTAAATCACGTGGTGAATGAACACCTAGAATCATGCACATAGCGTGATTAATTAATTGAATTTTAAAATTCTCATCGATGACCATTAGACCATTTGGAGAATTTGCTACAATTTTATCTGAGAAAGATTGAGCCTTAGCCATAAGGAAAGGTAAACACATTTCCACTACCGCTTTGCCTTGGATGATAGCAATAGCTTTCTCTAAACAAGAATCGTAACCACAAGATCCACAGTTAAGCCTATTTTTTGGATTGACTTTATCCATCTTTTCGAAAGTAGCTTGAATTTCAGCTTCGCTAGGTCTGGCATGAGTGACACTATATGGTTTATAGTCGTGATGAGCTTCAATTGAAGTGAGAATTGGTTCGTTAAAATCGAGTTTTCCTGCACTTTGTTTCACAAGCAATGATGAAGTGGCTAAATTATGTTTTTGACCATCGATAATTGGTCCATTAACGCATCCGCCATGACATGCATTAACTTCGATGAAACAATGATGCATCTTGCCAGCGATAACATCTTCTAACACTCTTTTTACTTCTTCTACTCCGTCGACAAAAACGTAAGAATAAGCTTGATTTTTCTTTTCCATCGTTTCTAATACACCACTGGAAATAGGGAAGAGACGAGCCTTAGAATGTTCTTTTACTTCGATTTTATTATCTTTTTCTAAACTGATACCTTTCGTTTCTAAAAGATGATCTAATTCGAGGAAAGTAAGCGCTCCATCGATATGAGAACCATTGACATCAACTTCGTCTTTTTTAGCAATACATGGTCCAACAAAAATAACTTTCTTATCGGAACCTAAACGTTTTTTAATATCTTTCGCATGTGCAATCATCGGCGAATCGATGGGAGCTAAATAAGGTAAGGCTTCTTTATAATGTTTTTGAATAAGTAAATTAATCGAATGACAGCACGATGAAATTAAGACGTCAGGCTCATTACTTTCAAGCATTTCATCGTAGGCTCTTTTAGTAATGGTCGCCCCGATAGCGGTTTCTTCCACTTCTTTGAAACCAAGTTCTAACATAGCTTTTCTTAAAGAAGAAAAATTCACGCCATAATTAGCGATGAAGCTAGGTGCGACACTTGCGACGCATTCATGATCTTTTAAAAGATTTAAAATCTTTTCTTCATCATTTCTTACAACTTTGAGTTCTTGTGGGCAAACGATGTAACATTTACCGCAAAGAATACAATCTTCATGAATGATGCTTGCTTTATTCGAAGCAAAAGAAATTGCTTTAACTGGACAATGTCTAATACATTTATAACAATTTTGGCAATCTTTCGTCCTCGATTCTAAACAGGGAGAAGCCATACATTATCCTCCTTAAACACGCGATAAGATGTATTTATTGAATACTTCGTCAAAATTTTTCGTTGTAACACCAGTGATGACTTGATCATCAACTTTAATTGAAACACCTGCAACGCCACAATTCTTGAGGCAGAAGGTGGCTTTTAATTCCACCTTCTCTTCAAGATGATTGTCTTTGATGTAACGACGCATTAGTTCGATGATGTCATAACTTCCTTTTAAATGGCAGCTAGAGCCAACACAAACGGCAATCGTCATCATAATAATTAGTTTCCTTTATATGCTTTCTTTAAAATAGCAACCATATCTTCGACCATTGGGACGCGAGGATTAGCAGGTGAACATTGATCTTCATAAGCAAGAACTGCAACTTGTTCAGCCTTTTCATTCCATTCTTTTTCATCGATACCAAGATCAGCAAAATTTGGACTTAAGCCAATTTCACGAATGAGTTTAGTCACCGCTTCCGCTAAAGAATTGACACCTTCTTCTGGCGTGCTAGCTTTTAAGCCAAGAAGTTGAGCAATTTGTTGATAACGTTTATCAGCGTGATAGGTATTATATTTTGGCCAGACGCTAAGTTTTGAAGGAACACTACCATTGTAACGAATCACATGTGGAAGTAAGATAGCACACGTATAACCATGAACAGTATGGAATTCCGCACCAACTTTATGTGCCATAGCGTGAACCATACCTAAGAAAGCATTAGCAAATGCCATACCAGCAATGGTCGCAGCATTATGCATTTTTTCTCTTGCCTCTAAATCGCTCTTACCATTTTTAACAGCGCGAGGTAAATATTCAAACACTAATTTGATAGCTTGTAAACATAAACCATCGGTGTAATCGTTAGCAAGGACGGAAACGTAAGCTTCCATAGCGTGAGTTAAGACGTCCATTCCCGTCATCGCTGTTGGGCGAGGTGGAAGATTAGTCGTAAATTCTGGATCCACAATAGCGACAGTTGGAGTAAGTGAATAGTCAGTAAGAGGATATTTCTTATTATTCTTCTTATCAGAAATAACTGCGAATGGCGTCACTTCACTACCGGTACCGGAAGTTGTTGGAATACAAATTAACTTAGTCTTTTTACCAAGTTCAGGATATTTAAATGCGCGTTTACGAATATCCATGAATTTTTGTTTTAAATCGTCGAAGTTAACTTCTGGATGTTCATAGAATAACCACATACCTTTTGCGGCATCCATCGGTGAACCACCACCAAGAGCGATAATTGTATCTGGGCCGAAACTACGCATGAGTTCGACACCTTTTTTCACCGTTTCAATATCTGGATCAGGTTCGACGTCTAAGAATAGTTGGACTGTAACTTCGTTACGTCTTAAACGTAATTGATCAATAATTTTGTTGACGAAACCAAATTCCATCATCGATTTATCAGCGACGATGAAAACTTTATTAACATCGCGGCAGCTAGCTAAATATTGGATAGAATTTCTTTCGAAATAGATTTTTGATGGGACTTTAAACCATTGCATAGTATTTCTCCTTTTGCCGACTTTCTTGATGTTTAATAAGTTGACTGCACTGACGTTACCGCCGATGGAGTTATGACCATAACTACCGCAGCCAAGTGTTAATGATGGAAGGAATGAATTATAGACGTTACCAATACCACCAAAAGTGGAAGGTGAATTCCAGATGATACGCATCGCTTTAACTTCTTCCCCGAAAGCATCAGCCATGGCTTTTTCTTTACAATGGATCGCAGCACTATGACCTAAACCATTAAATTCGACCATTGCTTTAGCAAATTTAAAACCATCTTTTTCATCTTTAACTTCAAATAAAGCTAGAACTGGAGAAAGTTTTTCTCTTGATAATGGTTCTTTTAGACCAACTTCTTTACACCAACAAGCGATGATAGAAGTATCTTTTGGAACGCTGAAACCAGCTTGTTCAGCAATGTAATGAACGCTCTTACCAGCTACATCACCATTAAGTCTAGCATTTTCAACACCTTCATCGCCGACGGCGTAGCCAAACATAAATCTTGATAATTTTTTCTTTTCATCTTCATTACAAATGTAGACGTGGAATTTTTTAAAGAAACCAATGACTTGATCACTAATTTCTTTATCAAAAATTGCCGCTTGTTCCGAAGCACAAACCATACCATTATCAAATGCCTTTGATAAAACGATATCATTGACGGCTTGTTCCACATTAGCGGATTTATGAATGTAAGCAGGAACGTTACCCGCGCCAACACCCATTGCAGGTTTTCCACAACTATAAGCTGCTTTAACCATCGCGTTTCCGCCAGTAGCTAAAATAGTAGCGACATCTGGATGATTCATCAAAGCGTTCGTCGCTTCCATAGAAGTATGTTCAATCCATTGAATACAATTTTTAGGTGCACCAGCCGCTACTGCTGCTTCTAACATAATTTTTGCAGCTGCAATAGAACATTGTTGTGCATTAGGATGGAATGAGAAAATGATAGGATTACGAGTCTTCAAACAAATTAAAGACTTGAATATGACAGTCGAAGTTGGATTAGTAACAGGCACGATACCGCAAATGACGCCAAGTGGGTCAGCGATTTCAGTAATACCAGTCACTGGATCATCTTTAATAACCCCTACTGTCTTAAGATGGCGCATGTTATTGACGACGTATTCACATGCGAATAAGTTTTTCGTCGCTTTATCTTCAAAAACACCACGTTTCGTTTCATCGATAGCGAGTTTTGCAAGTGTACCGTGATGATCAAGACCTGCTACGGAACATTTCGCGACGATGTAATCGATCTGCTCTTGATTAAGTTTTAAAAATTCATCGAGAGCTTTTTTCCCATTTTGGACGAGGCGATCGACTTCCTCGTTCACTTTATTGATGTCGACGGGTTCTTTGGCCATAAGTTTATTTTCCTCCTTAAAACTTAGTTTCCAATTTATATGATAAAACGGCAAGTGAAGCCGCTAAATCGACATTTTCGACGACTACATCTCCACTTACACGTAGATGCGTCGGAGCAAAATTCCAAATACCTTTAATTCCCGCTCGCACTAAGATATCACTCATCTTTTGGGCGACTTGGCTAGGCACAGTTAAAATAGCGATGCTTACATCTAAAAAATTAATCAAATCATTAAGGCGATCAATATGATAAATAGGGATTTTGTTGACATTATATCCAACTTTTTTATCATCAATATCAAAGCCAGCGACGATATTTAAACCACGATTAGAAAATCCAGCATAATTTAAAAACGCTTCACCTAGATGACCAACACCTACAATAATAGCGTTATTAATATCTGAATAACCTAAAAAAGATTCAAAATCTTTGATGAGAGGTTTAATTTCACGTCCAAGATGTGGTTTACCTTTAATCCTTGAAACGGCTTGTAAGTCTTTTCTTACTTTCTCTTCTTTAAGCCCTAAAGCTTTAGCTAAAGTAGAAGAAGAAATATAAACTTCCCCTTCTTTTTTTATTTGTTTTAAATAATTCAAATAAAGCGGGAATCGTTCAAGTTGTCTTTTCGAGACGTTAGGTAACATTTTCTTTCTTTCCTCGCTACTTCTTAACGCTAATATTAAAACACAAAATTAGATGATAAATCAATATTTTTTTACTGAATTAAAATATTTTTTATAAAATCGTATTGTTAAATACATGTATTTAATTTAACTCATAAATAAGTATAAAATTAATATAAATATGTCGTCGTTTTACCAATTTGACCCAAATTTCTTGAAGAAGAATTTTCTAAAACATAAACACGTACGTTACCTTTAGCAATAGATTCGGTAGTGAGTCTACCACTACTTACGCGAATTTCATCTCCACTTACGAGGTCGACGTAAGTACCATTTGGAATGTTTGAAAAAGTTGAGCCGCTAGAAATGGTTACTAACGCCAGTGAATCTATACCTACATCTTGATAGCGTCTTATAAAACTCATTGAACCACTACAACCATTACGACTATATTGGCCGAGCCTTAAAGCCGGAACAGCGGCTCTAATTTGATTAAGTTTGATAAGATGATGACTTAACGTACTATTTAAAGTTTTCGCTACTTCCCCGCTTGCGTTATATTGGCCAAAATCGCTCGCTATAATATTTCCTTCTAGATGATCGCCAAATAAGCTCTTCCTGTCTCACTTAGTGGTTGATTAGGTCCTGGATCGATTACTTTACCTTTTTGGAACTCAATTTCACTTCCATAATATAAGCAAGGAATACCTCTAAAAGTGAACATCAAAGAAAGATTTTCTGCCCAAGCATCCGTGCCTTGATTAAATCTTACAGTCGAATTCGTATCAGGGGCGTAATCGTGCGAATCGACGTACATGACATTATATGTCGCATCGTTATAATATTGGTCATTATTAATAGCGATATTAAATGCATCTTGTGCTTTTTCAAAATTCTAGTGCATCGGAAAATCGATGACACTAGCCCCACTCCAAGCATCGTGATTAGGATCATGATAAGTTAAATTACTATCTAATAAAGCATTGTTAGAAGTTCTTTCATTATCGACTATACTATTATCATAATATGCTTCTTCTATAGAAAACATATTCGTAGCTTCATCACCCCCGCTATCGGGCGCTTCAGGCGCGCAACTAAAAATTAAAGGCAAGGCTAAAAAAAGATAAAAGAAACGTTTTTTTAACATATTTTTTACCTCGATATGAAGTTTAATTAAATTATAGTTTCTTTTATTTTTAATTGCCTAAGAATTTATCAATTTCTTCGCGTGAATGTAACACGATAATTTCTTTATCTTGATATTTATCAAGCAATTTCAAAATGGTCGGTTTACTTTCCACTTCAAAAAAGATGATGGAATGGACGAATTCATCGTCTAATTCTTCTTTTAAAAAAGGTGGAAAATCGGTCCTTTTTTGTCCCATTCTTTGCTTCACTGCTTCTAAACATACTTCCTTTGGTAAATCTAAGAAGATGATAGTCGATGCTTTACTTATTCTTACTTCGATCGTAGATAAATAATTCCCATCGATGATGAATGCATCTTTTTTAAGTATTTCTTCTTGTAGAGCGATAAATTTATCTTGAGGAGTGTTGACCCAATCTTCGTGCCAATAGATGCGGTCAAGATAATAGATAGGGATATTAAAATATTCATGCAATTTGGTGGAAACAAAAGATTTACCACTTCCTGGCGAACCGATGACGATAATCTTCCTGTTTTTTAAATCCTTATACGATTTCATTGACGCATGACGACACTTTCACTCTTAAATAATTTTACATCGATAAAGATAAAAATAAGAGAGAAAATAATATTAGAAAGTAAAGCGAACGCTAAATACATGATATCGACCGTCCCATAAACAATGGAAGACATAACGTAAGAAACATTTAAAACCGGAACGAAAGCAAAACCGATATTAGAAACATCGATAAAACCCGGTAACATAGCAATAATCATGAAGACCACTAAAAGTGGCCCAAGATAACTAGTTGCTTCTTTAATCGACTTAGCGAACGTCGAAATACACATCGCCACATTGACAAAAAACACCACTAAGGTAAGCAAAACTAAGAATAGAAGAATGTAAGAAGAAGGTGGCATACTAAAACTTCCCATACTTCCATATAACCTAGGCAAAGAAATAAGTAAACCTGCTCCTGTGATTGTTCCAGATACTAAAGAAACTAAAATTAAAGCTAAAATTTTTCCTAACGCAAATTCGCTGCGCTTGATAGGAGTTACTAGGATAGAAGATAAAGTACCTCTTTCTTTTTCCCCAGCAATCGCTTCAGGGCAAACTTGTAAAGTCGAAGAAAAAATCATCGATATAGTAAGCATCGGTAAAACGATGGCCACCACTTGCATAATCGCATAATTTTGTTCACCAACATCAGGGTTAATTTGATAATTGATAGTAAAAGATTGATAAAGCTTCTCACTTATAGAAAGCACTAATGAATAAATGTAAGTTGATTCCCCGCTCGAAGAATTATAAAGAATGTCAATATTGGGTTTTGATATACTAATTTCATTAAAAATAATGTGTTCGAAATTATCGTCAAAAACGATCATTAAATCGATTTCTTTCTTTACTAATTTATCTTTAATTTGGCTTTCTTCTTCTAAAGCAAATTCAACAATATTAGGAGAAGCATAATCTAAATTGTCAAAGACTGAAATAATGGCCCCTTCAAGCAAAGAAGATTGTTCATTATTCTCATCGTAATTATCGCTTATAGCGATATTTGCGACGTAATCTTTTCCTAGACTCGGCGAAAATGAAGTCGCATATAAATCGGGTAAAAAATAATAGATTAAAAAGACGAGTAAGCCAGGCAAGATTAAAGCCATGAGCATGCGCTTATCGCTAAAAAATCTTTTCAGTTCTTTTTTAAAAACCGCAAGCGTCTTACGCATCTATTTTATCCCTCGCTTCATTATAGAGGTCAAAGAACAATTTTTCTAAGCCTCCTAAATTTTTCACTTCTTCTTTATTCCCTTCAAATTGCATCTTACCATCGATGATGATACCAATACGGTCGCTTAACTTTTCGACGAGAGGTAATATGTGCGTCGAAATAATAATTGATTTATTTTCTTCTTTGAGTTTTAAAAGGTAATCCTCCACCGCCTTAGAGGCGATAATATCTAAGCCGTTCGTAGGTTCATCATATATGATGATTTGAGGATTATGAATTAAAGAAATCGCTAAGGAAACTTTTTGTTTCATCCCGCTAGAAAGTTCACCAATTTTCTTATAACGATATTCATCGATACCAAATTGATTGAATAAAATTTCTTTGCGGCGCACACTTTCTACTTTATCTAAGCCATATAATTCAGCGAAGAAGTCAAATGTATAATCAGGAGTAAAGAAATTATCAAGTTTTAATTCGCTCGTGAGAAAACCGATTTTTTTTCTCGTCTCTTCTAAATTATTCTGAATGTCTTTACCATCTAAATAAATATTCCCGCTAGAGGGAGTAAATAAGGTTGCAAGCATTCTTAAAGTCGTCGTCTTACCCGCTCCATTTGGGCCGAGTAAGCCATAGATTTCTCCTTCATATAATGAAAAAGATAAATCATCTACTGCTTTTAAATATTTATCATCGGTCTTATTTTCTTTTCTTTGCTTATAAGAAAGGCGAAACGATTTACTTAGATGAGTGACTTTAATAACTTCTTTTCGATTATTATTATTCATAGACATTTACATTATATTAATACACAATATTTTTCACTAGAAGGAATATTAATTTGTTCATCACCTTCAAAATCTTTAATTATACGTGTAGACGAATAGAAATAAATTATTAGATAATTAAAAATAAGGAAATAAAAATATGAAAATTAATATTTATCCCATTTCTTCTTCATTACACGCAAAAGCAAATTTAGATGCACATACAAAAACTTTATTAGAAGAATTAACGAAAAAAGATATTAAATATCGTTTTATAAACGATACCGCTAATTTTTATCAAGACGCTGATCTAAGTTTAATACTTGTACAATCAGGCGGAAGTGAAAATGTCTTTAAACAAATTTATCGCTCTTTAAAAGAACCTTATTTTCTTTTGACTTACGGAACGAATAATTCTCTTGCCGCATCATTAGAAATTTTATCTTTCTTACATAATTTAAATTTAGAAGGCGAAGTCTTACATGGTTCAAGCGATTATATCGCTAAACGTTTAAAAGAAATTAGTGCCCCTAAGGATAAGAATCTAAACATCAATCTTGGCCTTATTGGTAAGCCTTCTGATTGGCTCATTGGTTTTGATGAAGAAACGCTTCTAAAAG
>CASFRI010000043.1 GCA_949297055.1 uncultured bacterium
ATATCTTTTGCCATGTTCATATTATGCCTATATCAGTTATATTTTGTCAAAGAAATGACAAGGTAAATGCAACACATTTCTTAAAATGATAGAAAAGGACTAATAATTATTTTTCGTTGCAATGAGTTTGTCACCTAACAAGATAGAAAAAAGGTACACCTTATTAGGCATACCTTTTATGAATTAATTAGAATTCAAGTACTCTTTTATCAAATTAGATGAAGAAATACAAGAAGTAGAGATAACCAGCATCAGCTTCGACGATAATTTGGATGTTATTAACAGAATAACCATCTGCGTCGTAGAGCCAATAACGATCACCACTATATTCCCAGTACGCACCACCAGCGATTGGTAAGAGTGAATCGACGAATGCAGCGACGTAAGTTTGGGCATTTTCCTTAGTAATGTCATTAGAATGGATTTCAACCGTGACACGTGGATCACCAGTTTGACCATAAGTTGCATCGATATAAGCACCATCCATGACAAGATATTCAAATCCGGTCAAATTAGCGATTTCATCTGGTAAGGTTTCTGGTAGTGGGTTCATTGCTGCCCCTTTGCCATAACCAGCATAGGAATCGTAGAGCGAAGTGACGACATCTTTCGACCACGTCGTACCAAGTGTGACATAAGGCGCCACAATTGTGCCTTCGTAAGCCGTTAATCTTCCAACACCATTTTCATCATAATCAACCATCGCGTTCGTAATAGTGACAACATCGCCTAAAGCGTAAACGTTAAGTGAGTTGATGAGGACACTTACATCGGTGTTATTAGGATCAAGATAAAGTGTTAATACTTGTTCTTCATCCCAAGTATATTCACCAGTGTCTTCGTTATAAACCATATCAGCGGCGAAACTTACTGTCGCAGCTTCACCTTGGACGACTGGGCTTTCAGAATCGATACCGATGAAGTAACCCATATAGCTGACTGGGAGACCAAACATGCTCTTATCAGCAAGTTCATCTTCCATGGCGACGTAAAGTAAATCGCTATAGAATTTTTGGCCATCTTCTTGAACGAGTTCGATCGCACTGACGGTAAGGTAAGGTAAACCTTCACTAGCGTGCACGGTCGCATTCACACGGATGAATGTACCAATTTCTGGCATCGTAATAGAAGCATCGAGGTCTCTAACTAAGATACCATCGTTATAAGAGGTATCGAGGTCATTTCTACCTTTTAAAACGAAGTTTCTTCCGTTGATAGAAGCAACTGTACCGCGAAGCACTACTTCTTCACCTTCGTGAACGGCTGTACCATCTTCATTAAGAGCTTTAAGTTCTTCAATGTTGTCAGTCGCACCTTTTGGATCTGGATCTTCCCAAGGCATGAATTGCGAAGTGCTAGCTTGAATAGCGAAATAAGTTTCATCGCCCATCGAGTTATTACGATAGAAACTTGTTACAGTCCAATCCATGGAAGTATATTCGTCGGATGTAGACGTGTAATGTCCAAGATATTCATTACCGTTCGTGTATTGTGTACCCATAGTTAAATCAGGGAATGCTTCAAGTAAAGCGGTTTGATATAAACTATTGAGTTGTTGTACAGTTGCAGCACCTTCCGCATTATGATCTAAGAAGATGATGAATTGGAACATTCCGCCTGTTGCCGTTGTTTCATCAACATAAGCGCCTGCCATGTAATCGTAATTTGCAAATTCTTGTAAGGTTGGCAAAACGACACCAGGAATAGTAAGTTCCATTGCTTCTAAGTCTTCAGCGGTCCATTGGAACTTCGCAGTTTGGCGTACACTTGCATCAATTTCAAAGATTGCGCCTTCTAAGCTTAAATCGATGACGATGTCATTGAAAGCTTCATCCGTTTCTTCAATTGCTAAAACGTAACTTTCATCTTCTAAGGTATAACCTGCATCTTCTAAGACGGCGGAATAAGAATCTAACGTTTCTTGCGTACCTTTCGCTAATAAGATGAGATGATCACCTTCGACACTTAAATTGTAACCAGGAATATCCATGAAGGGTAAATAATGTCCATCTCCTAACACTTCCACCATCGTTGCCTTATCTTCTTCGGTCCAATCGGTAGGTTCTTCTGGAGCGCAAGCACCTAAGACAAGTGCGGCGAGAGGGAGTAACATCAATTTTGTTTTCGACATGAGTGTATTCCTCCTTTCTTTAATAATGACTAATAAGATAATGAAAGATAAGGCAATTGTCAAATGCATTTTAATAGGTTTTTATAGAAAACTATGGAATTAGTGAGCGAAGACTACAAATCATGTTCATTAATATTACTTATTAAATAATTTCTATAATTCTATGATTTCTAAGGTTAATCCATCTATAAAAAAGTTCATATCTCCTCTTTAACAAGTTCTTCTACTTTTATGACATCTATATTTAAACCAGTTGAAACTATCTGATAAGAAGGTTTATTTTCTCCGCAAGAAGAAAGGGAGAAAAGAATGATACCTAAAAAAGTAAAAACTTTTAGCTTATTCTTCATATTCATTACCTCAAACTTTTAAGATAACAATTCCATATATGAAGTAAAGGAAGCATTTCATTAAATTTTTAAACAATTAAGCGTATAATTTTAAATGCGTTAAAAGGAGAAAAAACTTATGAGCGATTGTAATCATCAATGTGAAGGATGTAATGTTAAAGATTGTAGTGAAAGAGAAGTTGATTTTAAGGCCCATTTAAATGAATTGAGTCACATTAAAAAAATATACGCTGTGATGTCAGGAAAAGGTGGGGTTGGTAAATCGATGGTCACTTCTCATCTCGCTACTTCATTAGCGAAGTCAGGTTTAAAAGTAGGCGTTTTAGACGCGGATGTGACCGGCCCTTCCATTCCTAAGATGTTTGGTTTAAAAGAAAAAGCCTCCGCCTTAAATGAAAAATTAATTTTACCAGTTCTCACTAATTTAGAGATTAAAGTTATATCGATTAATAACTTATTAGATGATGAAGAAACTCCTCTCATTTGGAGAGGCCCTATTATTGGAGGAGTAGTCAAACAATTTTATGAAGATGTCGTCTGGGATGAATTAGATGTTTTATTAATTGATTTGCCTCCTGGAACTGGGGATGTTCCTTTAACTATCTATCAATCCATTCCTCTAGATGGAATAATCGTCGTCACCACTCCACAAGACCTCGTATCGATGATCGTCATGAAAGCTATCAACATGGCAAAAGAAATGAACATCCCTATTTTAAGCATCGTCGAAAATATGAGTTATGCAATTTGCCCACATTGCCATGAAAAAATCCATCTTTTCCCTAGCGCTTCAAAAGGATTAAAAGACAAAGTCCAAGCAAAAGTTTTGATTACTTTACCTATCGAACAAGATATCGCTAAGCTATGCGATGAAGGTAAAATTGAACTAGTGCAAGATCATTATTTTGATGAACTTGTTGGAGTTATTAAAAAAGAAATTAATTAAAAGTACTTAAATTGCGTTATTAACTGTCCATAAACGGCAAGTTATATTTATTTTTGGAACTATTTTATAAATTTCATTTTAAAGTTAGGTGACTTTTACCCTAAGTTTAAAATAAATGTTTATTCGTTAGCAAAACCAAAAGTAAAATCACTTATATAAGAAAAGAATTTCATTAAAGAAAAATTAATTTAATTTATTGCATCAAAGTTCTAATCTTTTCTTCATTAATATAATCGTTAAGTAATAATCCTTCTTTAATGTTTAAGGATGGATATAAATTTCGCAAATGAGTAAGACTTCCAGCAATCCCACTTCCCCCACTCGTGGCGAATGGAATAATTGTTTTATTTTTTAAATCATAGTAATCAAAAAAAGAATCGATAAGACGTGGTTCAACATACCACCAAATAGGATAACCGATAAAGATGATATCGTAATCTAAAGGATTTAATTTTAAAGGATGAAAATTAGGTCTAGATTTTTCATTATTCATCTCTAATGAAGAACGAGAATATTTATCATTCCAATCTAAATCTTTAGAAGTGTAAGCTTGAAGTGGAATAATTTCTTCTTCATCCGCCTTTAACATTTCTTTTAGTTTCAAAGCAACTTTTTTAGTGACGCCAGAAAAAGAGACATATGTAATAAGAATTTTCATAAGTTAATCCTTCCTTTCATAAATTAGATGCACTGTATCATCATCTAAAACTTTAACATTTTAATATATAACTTAAACTTTTATTTACACAAAAGGAAAACGATTTAATTATAAGAACTTTAATTTTAGTTAAATCGCAAAACTTTTATTTTTAAATATTTTTGCGGTTAAATTTTCCTTAAAATATTTTCATCTAATAAAAAATCAAAAATATGAATCATTTTGTAACCATTTTCTAAATGCTTTAAGGGATTTTTATCCATTGTGATGACAATTTTCTTATAACCATCATCTAAGCCTTTAAAGGAGTGTAGTTCTCTTTCTTTTGTTTCGTTATTTTCGATGGAAACACAAACTTGGATGTAATACAAATCATCGTAATTTTTTGCAACGAAATCTATTTCTTTATCGGCATTTTTTCCGATGTCTACAAGATAATTTCTTCGCAATAATTCTAAATAAACAACATTTTCTAAAAGATGACTCATCTCAATCTGTCGAAAGTTAATTTTTTCATTTCTTAAACCTAAATCACACGCATAATATTTATTAAGAGTCTTTAAATAAGCCTTACCTTTCAAACCATATCTCGCTGATTTATAAAATAAAAAACTATCACAAATATATTTTAAATAGTTAGAAATAGTCTCATTATCAACGGTTTCAAAGCGCATTGTTTTTAAAGTGTGAGAAATTTTGTTAGGTGAGACAATACATCCAATCTGTGAACATAATAATTCTAATAATGAATTAAATAATACGCTGTTTTTAATTTTATGACGTTCGATGATATCTTTAAAGCCAATAGTTTCATTCATCATCTTTAAATATTCTATTTTTTCATATTCTTTATCTAGCATCGAAACATAAGGCAGACCGCCATAACGAATATATTCATCGAACGCTTCGCTAAGTCCACCGCCTTTATATTCATAAAATTCTTTGAACGATAAAGGATACACTTTAATTTCGATTCCTCTACCACGAAGTTTTGTATTAATTTCACTTGATAAGAGTTTAGAATTCGAACCAGTTATGTATAAATCGCAATTAAAATCAACCTTGATACCATTAACTAAATCTTCAAAATTATCAACTAATTGTATTTCATCGATAAATATATAATATTTATAATTATCAATAATCTTCTTTTCGATGTATTCGTATAATTTCTTCCCATCGCGAAGGTTCGCTAATTTTTGCGATTCTAAATTTATTAAAATAAGATGGTCTTCATCGACGCCATTCGAAAGTAGATAACTTCGATATATATTGAATAACAAATAGGATTTACCTGCTCGACGGAGACCGGTAATGATTTTAACAATATCTTTATCCTTATAATCGATTAATTTTGTTAAAAGCGCACTTCTTTCAATCATAATTTTTACCTTCTAAAATTATTATAATCGCAAAACTTTTATTTTTAAATATTT
This sequence comes from uncultured bacterium, assembly GCA_949297055.1. GTDB lineage: Bacteria > Bacillota_I > Bacilli_A > RFN20 > CAG-826 > CALVUG01. The sequence goes on from CASFRI010000043.1 coordinate 5,522, forward strand.
TTGCGGTTAGAATATTTTTTTAAGATGAAGTTATAGATGAAGTTATAGATGAATTTATCAATTATATTTTTCACTTTTTCTTATATTTTTTATTGCTAATATAAAATATGTTGCTAAAATTTTTTTCTATGAAATTCATTAACTTTCATTATATTAGCCTATTTAAAGAAAATAAAAATGTCTTAAAGCTCGCCCTACCCATCATCGTCGAGTTAATTTTGACTGTTGGTATTGGTTATATTAATCAATTCATGTTCGCCTCTTTTCCTGAAGGCACGAACGCAATCGGGCAAGTGAATCAAATATCGAATATTTTCATCGTCTCTTTTAGTGTCCTCGCTACGTCATCACTTATTCTTATCGCTCAACTAAGAGGTGCGCATAATGAAAGCGGCATTAAAAAGATCTATCCTCTCACCCTCTTTTTAAATGCAATTTTAGGCCTCTTAGTGGCAATTATCTTAATCTCTATTACACCTTTTATCTTCGATTGGATGCAAGTGGACATCAATATTATTCCTTACGCAAAATTATATTTATATGTGACCGCTCCATCGCTTATCTTTTATTCTTTAAATCAAGCTTTTTCTAATTTTTTAAGGGCGAATAAAAGAATGATTGAACCGACGATTATTTCCATTTTTATGGGGCTAATTAATATCGTCATCGTCGCAATCGTCTTATGGGGTATACCTAATTTAGATTTAGATGGAAAAATAATTGGGGTAGGTCTAGCAACTTTTATATCGCGTTTCTTATCACTCATTATTTCTTACATATTTTTTAAGGTGAAAGTAAAGACCAAAATATCTTTAAAAGAACTTAAACCTTTCCCTTCTTTACTTTTAAAAAGACAATTAAAAATTGGCCTCCCCACCGCTGGAGAAACTTTATCTTATAATCTTTCTCAATTTGTCTTAATGATTATTATCAATTATTCTTGTAGCGTTCTTGATCAAAACCTTCGCACTTACATTATGACTTTTACTTCTATTATTTATTTATTCGCTCAAGGAGTAGGACTTGCTATGCAAGTTATCGAAGGAACATTATTAGGCGAAAATAATAAAGAAGGAGCAAATAAAATCGTTTATGAAGTTGGACGTATGTCGCGTTTCATCTCTTTTTTCTTATCTTTAATTGTTTTAGCTATTGCTTATCCTGTCTTTAGTGCTATTATGGCCCCCGCTATTGAAAATCCGACGATTAACACCGAGGGAGTAAGTTTAATGTATTGTGGTATCGCATCTCTTATTTGTTTATCAATTAATGTTTTATTAGAACAAGGAAGAGCTACAAATCTTGTTTACGTTAAAGGTTTAGAAACCGCTGGTGATATTGCTTTTCCAGTCATCATGAGCGTTTCCACTTCTTGGCTATTTACTGTCGGATTAAGCGCTTTACTTTCTATCGCTTGTAACCTAGGCATATATGGCGCCTTCATCGGTGCTTGTCTTGATGAATGCATACGCGCTCTTGCGTTTTATATTCGTTGGAAAAAAGGCAATTGGAAAAATAAGAATTTAATTAAAGATATTTAGTTAATTACTTATTAGCAAAACACAATTGAACTTACAAACAAGACATTATATTTAAATTCATTAAATGTATTTCTAAGGTTTTAAATAAAACTTAAAATGAGAAAAAATATACATTGAATTACAGAAAAAAACTACATTGAAATAAGGAAAAAATATACATTTAATTAGAGAAAAAAACTACATTTGTGTTGACTTTTCATTATCTATTTGTTATTAATTTGTTAGGTGATATTTTAAAAATGAAACAATATTTCCCTAGATATTTAGACAATATATTAGAAGAAATGCTAAATACTGTTGGTGCGGTTTTGATTGTTGGCCCGAAATGGGTCGGAAAAACAACAACTGCCGAAAGACATGCAAAAAGTGTTTTAAAAATGCAAGATCCAGATATGATTCAATCATATCTAGCAACCATTGACATCAAACCTTCAATATTACTTCAAGGACCAACCCCAAGATTAATAGATGAATGGCAAGTCGCACCTGTCATTTGGGATGCAATAAGAGCTAAAGTTGATGAACTTGATAGACCTGGTTTATATATTCTTACTGGATCAACTTCCGTTGATCGCAATAAAATTATGCATTCAGGAACAGGAAGAATTGCCAGATTAGTGATGTATCCGATGAGTCTTTTTGAGTCTAATGACTCTAATGGAAAAATCTCTTTAAAAGCGCTTTTCAACGACAAAAATATAGATATAGATGGAATAAAATCAAATTTATCTATCGAAGATTTAATAATGGTAGCGTGTAGAGGTGGGTGGCCTAGTACTTTAAATAAGGATAAAAAATCTTCTCTCTTGACCGCAAAAATTTATTTAGACAACATTTGTGAAGAAGATTATTCGACTGTTGATGGAATAAGTAGAGATAGTAGACGAATGAGAACGATATTACGCTCCTACGCAAGAAATATTTCGACACTAGCGAGTGATAAAACATTACTCACTGACATTAGTGCAAATGATATAAGCATGGATGCTAGGACATTGAAATCATATTTGTTAGCGTTAGAAAAACTTTACGTTATTGAGGAAGTACCAGCATGGTGTCCAAACGTTCGTTCGGCCACTTCGATAAGGAGTTCAAATAAAAGAGAGTTTGTTGATCCTTCTATCGCTATTGCTGCTTTAAATTTATCTCCAGAGTTATTACTTCACGACCTCAATACTTTTGGTTTTATTTTTGAAACATTATGCATTCGAGATTTAAAAGTTTATTCAGCCGCTTTAGGAGGAACTACATCTTATTACCATGATAAATATGGGCTAGAAGCAGATTGCGTTCTTCATTTAGATGACGGCCGCTACGCCTTGATTGAGTTTAAATTAGGTAATAAACAAATTGAAGAAGGTGCAAAGCATCTTTTAAAGCTAAAAGAACTAATTTCAAATGCAAACAATGAAAACAAAAATATCAAAGAACCAGATTTGCTTATGATTATCACTGGTGGAGAAATAGCATATACAAGAGAAGATGGAATAAAAGTTGTCCCAATAGGGTGTTTAAAGGCATAAATGTTTCGTTTTATAAATATAACAAAAAGTAAAATCGCTGCTATTTTCCTTAATTGGAAATTTTAACTCATGTATTTTTTTATAAAATTTTCGACGCTAAACTTTACCTAGTAACCAATCCAAAGCGTTGACGATTTTTATTCCTTTATGATTAGCCTCTGGTACATCATCTAACGTCAAAATATATTTAGGATAAGAATCATCAATTTTTTCTAATGGGATAAGCTCTCTTTCTAACGTTTTTTCATCTCTAATAGAAGCCGCTACTTGGATGTAAGTCATGTTGTTTTTAGACATCGCAACAAAATCGACTTCTAAATCGTTAATTTTACCAATATAAACTTCTTGTCCCCTTCTTAATAGTTCTAAATAAACGACGTTTTCTAATATATGTCCGCTATCGCGAAAACTCGTGCCTAATAAAGAATATCTTAAGCCAATATCCACAACATAATATTTATCTAGTGTTTTTAAGTATTCTTTTCCTTTGATGTTGTAGCGACTCGCTTGATAAATTACGTAACACTCCATCAACGCTTGAAGATATTTTTCAACCGTCTTAGAGTCCACTTTTCTTCCACTTGAAGTTAACGTGTCCGCAATCTTTTTACTAGATAACTTCGAACCAATATTATCAAAGATGAAACGTAAGACACTTTTGAACACTAAGATGTCCGATATTTTATTTCTTTGGACGACATCTTTTAAAACGATCGTATTCAATAATCCTTCTAAATAATCTTTGATAATATCATTATTTTCATCTAATTCTAAGACGTAAGGAAAAGAACTAAATTCAATATATTTACGGTATTTATTCGCTAAGTCTAATTCATTTCCGCTACTTGAAACATATTCTTTAAAAGAAAGCGGAAGCATTTTTATTTCGATGTAACGCCCAGAAATTAAAGTAGCGATCTCAGACGAAAGCAAGTAAGCATTCGAGCCAGTGATGTAGAGATCAACATTCTTTTTAATGAACAAACTATCGACAACTTTATGAAAATCTTTCACGTTTTGAATTTCATCTAAAAATATGTACCTTTTGAGACAAAAATAAAACGCCCTGAATGCTAATCAGAGCGTTTATCAATTATTTAAGTTCTTATTAATCAATTGCAAGAATTTCAGTTTGGTCGCTTGCAATAATATTTCTAAGCGAAACACCATCTATCTTACCATTATCAAGCAAGTCATTTACGTCGTCAAAAATGCCTAAATACATGTCCAAATCATTTCCCTTGGCATTTGGATATTCGTTAATGGGTATTTCGAATAGTTGAATATGTGCTTTGTCTGATTTATTGAATTTAATACGGGTTTCTTTTTCGTGTCCAATAGTATCTCTTGTAACTCTAAAAATTCTATTCTTATATTGGAATTCCATTCCCCATATTACACCATCATAATTGTAATTTTCAGGAGTAGGACCATTTCTAGTGAATCCTTCGATAAATTCTTCAATGTTTTTAAATTCTTTATTTGCCATATTTAACTCCTTATTTTTTACGATATTTTATATATACTATAGTACATATAAATATACAAAAAAACACCAACTTTTTTACTACAAATTGGTGTCAAATTCTGGAAATGGGGCGAACGACGGGAGTTGAACCCGCGAATGACCGGTTCACAGCCGGTTGTGTTAACCACTTCACCACATTCGCCAGCGAATAATATTATAGATATTTCGCTCGCTAAGATAAAGTAATAAATTATTCAGTTTAAGAAAATAGCCCTGCTAAGAAAGCAAGGCTAGGTTCGTTTCTTAAAATAATTTAATAAAATTACCAATCACTAAAATGGAAATTATTGAAATCTCTTGTAGAAACACTTCCGTGTTCTTCTAGATAAGATTTGACAAGTTCACGTGGATAAGTTCCTTCTAAATAATCTACGACTTGGGTCGTCGGATCAAAATCGTAGATACCGGTATATCTTCTACTACTAGACATGCGGTAAGCGATGAAATTTGTGGAAGCGACAAGATAAGTTTCTTCGCTATCGAAAACGATTCTTTCAGGGCGATAGAAAGCATTTCCACTTTTAAGTGAACTAATTTGGCTCCCTTTCAATTCTAAGATTACCACATCGTTATCGAAAGGCATCACTTTATATAATCTTTCGTAAGTGATATCCCCTTCATAAATCGTACTTCTTTGCGAACGCGTATCGAAAGCGTAAACGATATCGTAACCTAATTCATTTTTGACGTGATCATAAATCGCTAAGACGCTTAGATCAGAAGAACCAGATTCAGAAAGATCGCCGTCTTCTAGCCTTCCGATCACTTGTTTATCGATGGAAGTATCATATCTTTCTTTAAACCATTCATCAACTTCAGGATCTGCGTCATATTCATACAAATAATTATCAGGCGTGTACATCGTTTCATCTTCGACAACTTCAAATTCCCTAGTAGTTAAATCAACTTCGAAACGAATCGAAGACATATGATGTCCATCCACGCCACAATTGATGACGTAAATTCCTTGCTCATTCGAAATGTAAGTTTCGTGATCATGCGCACATAAGATGACGTCGACCATATTAACATATTGATTGATGTAAGTCGTAGAATGACCTTCGTGCATGCTTAAGACGACGATATCGCAATCCTCTTCTACTTTTAAAGTCGTAGAAATTTCTTGCACGTAACTAACTGGTGTAGCGAATTCTAAATCGATGACGTATTGAGAATAGATATCTTCCCATTGGTCTTCACCGATGATGCCAATGACACCTATTTTAAAGCCAAGTCTTTCGATGATGGTGTAAGGTTCAACAAAATCTAGTCTTTCCTTCGTTTCATAATCGACAATATTTGCCCCTAAAAAAGGAAAATTTGCCTCTTCTTTTACTTCTTTAATGTTATCGACACCCCAATCGAATTCGTGATTGCCAAGCGTCATGGCATCAAATTCCATGAGGTTCATCCACTCATTAACGAGTTTACCTTTATTCGAATTAGAAGCGCTTGAACCTTGCCACATATCGCCCCCACTTAAAAGCACTAAGCCGTCAGGGTTCCTGGCTCTTCTTGCTTTAATGTAACGTGAAATACGGGCAATTCCTGGGTCTTTAGATTCAGCGTCTTGCACCATTTTGCCGTGGAAATCATTGATTTGTAAGATGTCGATATAAGCTTTACCATCAGGCGGAACATCAGGTTCCGGTAAAGGAGCGGGTCCACAACTAGAGACGCTAGTGAGCAAAAGTGAAAATAAGATGAAAGGAAAAACTTTTTTCATCACTTAGCTTTTCCTTGATTTTTGACAGCGTTCATCTTCTTCGCTAATTCTTCTTGATCACCAAGATAATATTTTTTCGTGACGTTAAATTTATCGTCGAATTCGTAGACGAGAGGAACGCCAGTGGGAATGTTGACGTCGATGATTTCTTCATCGCTCAATTTATCAAAATATTTGACGAGAGATCTTAAAGAGTTCCCGTGCGCGACGATTAGAACTCTCTTACCTTTTTCCATGTCTTTTTTGATGACTTCATTGAAGTAAGGAACTGTTCTTTTGATCGTCTCTTTTAAAGATTCAGTCAAAGGTAAATCTTTCTTATCTTCATTACGATACATATCCGCGACGTAAGGAGAACGTGGATCATCTTCTTCTAAGGCTGGTGGACAAACGTCAAATGAACGTCTCCAAAGCTTCACTTGGGCTTCGCCATACTTCGCTGCGGTCTCAGCTTTATTTAAGCCTTGTAAGGCCCCATAATGCTTTTCATTTAAACGCCAGTTCTTGACGACTGGAAGCCAATCCCTATCTAATTCATCTAAGACATTGTTCAAAGTGTGGATGGCTCTTTTTAAATAAGAGGTATAACAAATGTCGAAGTCGTAACCTAATTGTTTTAATAGACGACCTGCCCCCTTAGCTTCTTCCACTCCAGTTGGCGATAAGTCAACATCAGTCCAACCAGTGAATAAATTTTCTTTGTTCCATAAGCTTTCGCCATGACGGATGAGCACTAATTTCATCATATTTAATTAACTCCTTTCAGAAATGTAGTGATTAATTTATATGCACCAATTTATATTATAGCAGTTATTTAACTCCATTCATCGAAAATGACGAAGTCGCGATATGCTTTTTCAATTGGCACTTTCTTATAAGTTAGTTTATCTAGGAAGGCTTTCTTCCAATACATCTTCAATCTTTTTAAGACGAACATGACTATTTTACATATTTAATAATGTTCATCTAATCTGAAACTTTCTTTTGATAATGGAAAACGTAAGTAAAGTAAGCGGTGATGACGTAAGTTAAAAAAGATAAGATCATCGACATTGAGATGTCACTGATGAAATGATTTCCACTTAAGATACGTATGAAAGCGGTCAATAAAACGAAGACGAGTGAACCATAAGTTAAAAGACGAACATAAAGCCCTTTACTTAATCTTGGATGTAAGATAATAAGCGTGGACACTAAAGGGAAGATAGCCATCGCTTTTGTTACGTGTCCGCTCGGGAAAGATTTATAAGTAAAAGCATATTCGAAATTAGGTTTAAACCAATCTTGGAAAGCGACACCATCATTTAAAATATCGTTATATCGAGGTCTTCCCCATACGTATTTAATAAGTAACGTTAAGGCGATGGAAATAGCGATGGAAATAATTAAAAACATCGCCATGCGGAATAATTGATCGATGTTTTTGTTTTTTAAAATAAATGAGGCTAAAACTAAGAAAACAATTTCTAAAGTTAAAGCAATCAAAATAGCCACTAGATAGATGACACTTGTAGATGCGATCGCATGCGTTGCTTCCAATAATTCTTCTAAATCCATGACCATCAAGACGATGCTCACTAAGAAAACGATCACTGCCCCACCGACGTAGAACCAAGGTTTAGCTTTATTTTTAGCTAAGAAAATGATGAATAAAGCATCGATAGCGATTGCTAAAGCAACGTAAAGAGGGATAGTAAAAATAAATGATAAAGTCATCCATCCTACATTATCATTCATTGCTAAAGCACTAGAAAAATCAAAATCAAAGAACGTTCCAATAATTAATAATCCAATAGCGATAACACTAACAATAATAAGGTCTAAAACATAGAATGATTTAAGTTTGAGATTAAGAAATTTCTTCAACATACAACTATTATCTTATAAATTTTTACAAAAAGATACGACAAAAAGAAGCAAAAGCTTTGCTTTTTCAAAAATAGAGATTTTAGCTTCAATTATTCTCTTTTTAAATCATTGAAAACTTGGTTTGTGGTCATCATCTTC